>CACYEO010000058.1 GCA_902773475.1 uncultured bacterium
TGAGACGTTAGACGCGGGACGAGAAGAACCATCGCGTCCCGCGTCTCGCGTCTCGCGTCCAAAACCCAACTTCTCGAATGCTTCTTCGACGGCTTCCCTGTCGCCGCCGAGGACATAGACGGAAAGCCCCTCTTCGGCACACCGGCGGCAGATCGCGGGAACCATGTCCGCACCCGTCACGCGCTCCGGTATCCTTTGCCCGAGAAGCCGCGACAGCAAAACTATAGGCATGCCGTCGGCAGTCACGAAATCGGCGTTTCTGAGATAGCCCCAAAGCTCGCCGTTGCCGCCGAACGGCCAGCCGCTTACGGCGTTTGCAACGAAATCGACATTGAGCGTCGCGACGAAACCGGGGGAAGTGTTTGGGTGTTTGGGTGTTCGAGTGTTTGAGTTTGTGGCGCTTGTTGTCGTACGCTTGTTGTCGCATCCTCTATGCTCCTGCGCCATCCCGACGATGCGCTCGACGGCCTCCGCCTCCCTCACCCTGGCGACAGGTATCCCGAAAAGCCGCGCGACGTCTTCCCGTTTCCCGCCCCGCGCACCGCGTCCCGAAGCCTCTTCCAGAAGCTTCACGATTCCCTTCGCGTGATCCTCCCACGAAAAGCGCTTTACCCATTCAAGCCCGCGCGCAACTCTCGCCTTGCGCTCTTCTTCGCTTTCGCCGAGAAGCCGCGCCAGCGCATCCGCGATCGAATCGACGCTCTCGGGGTCGAATGTGACCGCGACGTCTCCCGCGATTTCGCCAAGCGAGCCGTTGTTCGACGAGGCGCAAGGCTTGCCCTTCGCCATGGCCTCCACAAGCGAAAGCCCGAAGCCCTCGAAAAGACTCGGGAAAACGTAGAAACCCGCTTCTTCCCAGAGGCGCGGCATATCCTCGTTCGCGACGAAACCGGTGAAGCGTATGAGATTCGCATAAGGCGACTTGGCCGCGGCTTCATGCACGACTTGGGCGTCCTTCCAGTCGGCGCCGGCGATCACAAGCGGATGCGCTTCGGCGAGAGCTTTGGGCAGCCTGGAGTACGCCTCGATAAGCCGCACGTGGTTTTTCCCGGGATGCTCGATCCGCGAAATGTAGAGGATGGCGGCGCGGGAGGAAGGGATGTTAGCGATCGAAGGGATTGAAGCGATATCCTTTTCATCCCTTCCATCCCTTCCTTCGCCCAACCCGTTGTAAAGCACCGTCACGTCGTCCCCGCGGCAGCGCCAGAACTTCACCATGTCGCTTTTCGTCGCTTCGCTGACGGCCACAAGCCTGTGCGCGCGCTTCGCATACCCCGGCAGGACGTGCGCGAGGTAGAACATCCTGAGCCGCGAATATTTGCCGCGGATATGGAAGTTCGCAAGGTCGTGGACTGTCGCCGCGGTCGGCAGCGGATAGCGGCGGCACACGCGGCGGTTCGCCGCGCAGATGAAAAACGCGTCGAAATCGCGGAACCGGCGCGCGATGATGCGGGGGAGGATGCACAGATGCCAGAACATGCTGAAGACCGCGCGGCGCGTCCAGCCTGGCGCGTTGAACACCTCCACTGCGCCTGCGGGAACGCCTATATCGGCCGCGGAAACGCCCGGCTCGCACAAAAGCGCCAGATCGTGCCCCCCGGCGAGGAGGGCCTTTACGGTCTCGCGCACGTATACGGATATTCCGCTCTTGCCCCTGTCGTAGGGTATGCAGGAAACCAGAATCTTCATTACAATGCTCTCTGCAATGTTTTTTCTCTGCGCGCGCCCTCCGGCGGAGAACGCGCACATCCGCCGTCAAGTATATCTGTTGCGCACGGACGCAAGCGCGCCGGCGAGCACGAGCAGCGCGCCGGCGGCGGCCAGCGGCGCGGATGGATCGCGTGATACAAGGAAATCGCCGTAGAACCGCCCGCCGGACGTTTTGCCGAAGCCGGCCTGGTGGACGCGCCAGCCGTCCGTGCGCAGCGGGTTGTTTACGGAAATGCAATACTTGAAAGGTTCGCCGTCCGGCGTCCCGGAAACGGTCGTTTCGCTGGAATACCGTTTAGGCATTCCGGAAGGATGGCGCTCCACGGAAAAGCGGTCGAGCGTCATTTTCGCCGGGCCGCCGCCGATACGCCTCGTCTCGCCCTCCACCACGCGGATCGTCTCGGGGACGGGCCATCTGCCCGAGCGGCGGAACGCCGCAAGCGACGTACGCGCCGCAAGCACGCAGCCGAGACCGGCCAGCAGGAGCGCCAGTCCGGCGTTGCGGCGCAAGACGAACGCGGCGCAGAACGCCGCCGCGCACAAGACGCACGACACGGCGGCGCCCGCGGCGGACGAGAACGCGGCTGAAGCGGCGCCCGGTCCGGCGACGGCCGCAACGACCGACAGCGCGGAGAGCGCGGATAAAACCGCGGCGGCCGCGAGACCGCCGCCATTCTCGCCCGGTTTTTTCACTTCACTTCGCGATCGTGATCTTTATGGCCGGCGCGGGGGCGCCGGGCGCGGCGGGCCCGGGCGCGGCCTGTTCGCGCGGGCCCTGGGGACGCGCGCCGCCTTTGGACTTGCGCGGTCCGACGAGCGCGCCGAGAGCCCGGCCCACCTGCTTGGGGGCCTGTTCCACGGCCACGTCGTTTTCAAGGTCTTTCAGAACGCGCTGGAAAAGGTCTTCGCCGATTTCCCTGTGCGCGTTTTCGCGGCCGCGGAACTGCAAGGTGAGCTTCACCTTGTTCCCGGCCGAAACGAAAGTCCGTATCTGCTTCAGTTTGTGTTCGTAGTCCGCAGTGTCGGTGCCGGGATGGAACTTTATTTCCTTGACCTGCTGCACCTTCTGCGCCTTGCGCGCGTTTTTCTCCTTGATGGACTCTTCGTAGCGGAATTTGCCGTAGTCCATTATCTTGCAGACGCTGGGCGTGGCGTTCGGGGATATCTCGACGAGATCCAGCCCCTTCTGTTCCGCGATCTTGAGAGCCTGCGCCGTCGCCATCACGCCGAGCATTTCGCCGGTGGAGTCTATGACGCGCACTTGAGGAACCCTGATGTTCCTGTTTATACGGGTGAACGAAGCGATACGCACCTCCTTGAATCCGCCGGCCTCGACGGCGCGGCGTTTTGTTTGTTTTTCCTTTATCCTTTTTTCAGCCGTGAAGCTCCGAGCGGAGCTTCGCGATGAAATCTTCGATGCCCGACGCGCCGAGGTCGCCTTCGGCGCGCGAGCGCACGCTCAAAGTCCCGGCGGCTTCGTCGCGCGGCCCCACTACGACCTGGTAGGGGACTTTCGAAACAGTGGCAAGGCGGATCTTCGCGCCGAGCTTTTCGGCCGACGAATCGACTTCCACCCTGAACCCGGCGGCCGCGAGCGCGTCGCGGACCTTCTCCGCGTAGGCAAGCGCCTTGCCGGACACCGGCAGTATGCGCACCTGCTCCGGCGCGAGCCACAGCGGAAACGCGCCGGCGTAATGCTCTATCAGAATGCCGATGAAGCGCTCGAGCGAACCGAGCACCGCGCGGTGGAGCATCACAGGATGGTGCTTTTTGCCGTCCGCGCCCACGTATTCCGCGTTCAGCCGTTCCGCGCTTGGCAGCTGGTAGTCAAGCTGGATCGTCCCGCACTGCCATGCGCGGCCGAGCGCGTCCACGAGCGTGAACTCCAGTTTCGGGCCGTAGAACGCGCCCTCGCCGGGCTGGATCGCGTATTCCATGCCGGACGCCTTGCACGCCGCCGCAAGCGCGGCTTCCGCGTGCTGCCAGGTGGCCTCGTCGCCCACGTGGTCTTCGGGCATGGTGCTCAGCTTCACAAGCAGGTTTTTGTCGAACCCGAAATCGGAATAGACGTCTTTCAGCAGACGGCAGAACTTCGCCACTTCCTCTTCGATCTGCTCTTCCGTGCAGATGATGTGCGCGTCGTCCTGCACGAACCCCCTCACGCGCATGATGCCGTGCAGCGTGCCGCTCGGCTCGTTGCGCGCGCAGTGGCCGAACTCCGCGAGGCGCAGGGGGAGGTCTTTGTAGCTCCTCGTGCGGCTTTTGAAGATTTCAAGAGCGCCGGGGCAGTTCATCGGCTTCACCGCGAAGACGCGCTTCTCGGATTCGGTGATGAACATGTTCGCCTTGTAGTGGTCCCAGTGTCCGCTCTTCTCCCAGAGGCTCCGCGGCATGATGGCCGGAGTGTTCACCTCCTGGTAGCCGTCTTTCACGAGCTTGGCGCGCATGTAGTCCTGGAGAGCCACGTAGATCGCCCACCCGCGCGGATGCCAGAATATCTGGCCGGGGTCCTCGGGATCGAGGTGGAAAAGATCGAGTTCCACGCCGAGCCTGCGGTGGTCGCGGCGCTTCGCCTCCTCCGCGCGCTCGATTATCGCGTCCATCTCCGCCTGGTCCTTCGCGACAATGCCGTAGACGCGCTGGAGCATCTTGTTGTTCACGTCGCCGCGGTAGTAGCTTCCCGCGACGCGCGTGAGCTTCACCACTCCGATCTGCGAAGAATGCTCCACGTGCGGGCCGCGGCACATTTCCACATAGTCTCCCACGGCGTATGTGGAAATGTCTTCGCCCTCGGGAATGTCCGCGAGGCGTTCGAGTTTGTACTTCTGCCCGGCAAGCATCTTCGCGCACTCTTCGCGCGACACCGTCTTCTTCGTGAAAGGCTCGTCGAGAGCGATGAGCCGCGCGACTTCCGCTTCGATCTTCGGGAAGTCCTCCGGCGTTATGCGGTGGGGGAGGTCGAAGTCGTAGTAGAAGCCCTCTTCGGTGGCGGGTCCGATGTCGACCTGCACGTCTTCGAAAACGTTCATCACGGCGCGCGCTACAAGATGCGCCGCCGAGTGCCTGCGGTTTTCCAGTGGTATTTCGTTCATTATCATGGTTATCCGTGAAAGACTTTGGCGTATATTACTTGTTTCCACCCGGCGAAACAAGCCGAAAATACACGCGGAAAAACGGTCGCGGACGCGGGGCGGGCGCGAAACGGGGTTTTTTGGTAAAATCCGGCCGCTGCGCGGCAGGGGTGTAACCTTTTCCCGCGCCGCGTGTATCCAAGGCGAAGTACGGAACCACGGACCGCACGGACAGAAAGGACACGACAATGCAAAATATCGAATGCCTCGCCAAAACGGCGGAAAACGCCTGGCCGGGGGCGGTGGAGCGGATCGGCGATGAAGGTTTTACGCTCGACGCCGGCGGTTTCAAACTGCTTTTCTGCATACGCGAAGGATCGGGCGAAACGGGCCTGTGCCGCGCCGAAATCGGAAATCTCGACGATCTCGCCGACCCGGGAGCGTTCGCGGAGGCCGCGCTCGAGGGCAATTTCTTCTGGAACGGAACGGACGGCGCCGCGCTTTCATACCGCGCGAAGGACGGAAAGGCCTACCTGACCGGCGTTTTCCCCGCCGACGCCCTGGAAGACGATCCGCAGGCGTTCTCTTCGTTTGCCGACGGCATGGCGCGGACTGCGCAGGACTGGCGGCTGCGCTTCTCGAACTTCGCCAAATCCGGAAAGGAGGCCCGGTGATGGACGCAAAAGAATCTTTCTGCGCTTCGCTCGCCGAATTCGGCGCAAAACTCGGCTGCGGACTCGCGCTCGATCCGTCGGGCGTCTGCAATTTCACGGTCGACGGGGAGGTCGAAGTCGAACTGCGCTATTTCGACGGATCGGACACCGTGGTCGTCTGGACTTCGATCGGACGTCTCCCGCGCGACGGCAGGGCCGGCGAACGGGCACTCGCCCTGCTCGCCCTGGACGAGCCCGGCGCGGCGCCGGACGGATGCACCCTTTCGATGGATCCCGAAACCCGCATGGCGCTTGCGCACTGCAGGTGCGCGGCGGAAGAACTCGACGGCGCGGACGACATAGCCGCGAAAGTGTCGGGGCTCGTGGAACTCGCCATCGCGGTGCGCGAGGATTTCGCCGACCGCTTCCCGTGCGACGAAGCCGCATGGGACGGCGAAGAAGGGGAGGTGTGACCATGCCGTTTCCCGTTTCGGATCTTTCCCTCGGCAGCCGCTTCTGGCAGGTGTCCGACCTTGGCGACGTGATGGGCAAGGCTGTGCGCGACGGCATCGCGGACGGCAACGCCGTCAAGAACGTCAAGCACGACGCGGCGGTGTTTTCCTTCGCGGCGGACGAATCCAGCGAATCCGTGCGCTCGGCGATAAACCGCGCGGAAATCTTCGCCGCGCAGCATACGCTGTCGCAGGAGGCGCGCGCCCAGGAGACCGCGCGCGCGGCGCGCAGCGCGGAAAAACTCGGCATCGACCGCGACGCGCTTGTCGCGGAACTCGCCGCCGAACCGGACGCCCTCCCGGACGGCATGGAAGCCGAAGCGTTCGGCGCCAATCTGCGGAAGGCGCTCGACAAACTGCTCGCCACGCGCGAATTCACCGAACGCGCGAAACACGGCGCTCTCGGCGCGGAAGGCACGTTCGCGCTCAAGAACGCGGTGCGCGGAATGGCGCAGATGCTCCGCGAAGGCCGGATATCCGAAGACGCGGCGCTCGTACTGGCGGACGGCAACTTCTACGACGCCGAAAACCGCGCCGACATGCTGCGCCTCGCAGCGGATTCCGCGTTCAAGGTGCGTTCCATATTCTCCGGCGAAGATGCGCTTGACGCGATAATCGTCCAATGCCGCGAAGATCTCGCGAACGCACACCTCCCGGAACGCGACGCCGCATCGGTCCTCGCCCAGATACAGGGGCTCGAAACTCTGCGCGACGAACTCGTAAAGGCGCGCCTCGCGCTGTGCGCCGGCATCAAGACGGGCTACGCGTTCACCGACAAGACGGGCCAGGTCAAGTCCGACGCCAAATTCCAGTACGGGGAAATCGACCGCATCCGCGATTCGCTGCGCGCGTTCCGCTACGACATCGACCTCTGCACCGGCAGACAGTCCGGCTGCATGGAAAGCGTGCGCCGCAAATTCGACAACTACTTTTCGAAATACCAGGGCCCGCGCATCGACCCGGCGGCCTTCGACAATCTCCGGACGCTCGACACCGGCTTCAACGCCGCGCTCGCGTCGATCCGCGCGAAAATCGCGGGCATTCCGGTCAACGAGGCGCTCGCCGCGCTCGAAGCGAAAGCCGACGTCGCCGCCGACGCGGAAGCGGCCGCGGCGCTGTCGCACTTGACCAACGACCGGATCCGCTACCACTATTCCGGCGTGGAGCAGCGCTCCCAGGCGTTCAAGAACGCCATAGAAGAGGAGCTCGGCGGAATCGCCGAACGCGGCGGCTCGCGCACGGTGTCTCTGCGCATGGACGCGGATTTCATCTTCGGAGTGGACGCGGGCTTCGCCGATTTGAAGGCGCGCGCCGGCATCGACATTACGGTGAATGCGCAAATATCCGTCGCCCCGGGCGGCGGAACCGTGGACGTAATCTACACCCGCGAATACAAAGGACATCTCGGCGCGGAAGCGAAATTCGGCGCAGACGCGGAAAAGACCGGCAGCGAAGCGAAAGAAGGGGCCGGGGCGAAAGCGAAGGCGCTCGTCGGCGGGGGGCTCGTGCGCTCCGTGAAAAAATCCTACGCCAGCCTCGACGACTTCGTCCGCGCAATGGGCGGATCGACCGTTCTCGTGAAAACGCGCATCCGCGAACGCGTGCTGTCGGCCGTGTCTTCCGCGGCGCGCTCGATAGGCCGCGCATTCGTCCTCGGCGCGACGGTGCTCGGCTTCCGCGAACACCACTCGACAATGGACCAGTTCGCGTACTCGGCAAACCTGCGCAAGCGAAACGTGTTCGGGCCTCTCGCAGGGCTGATGATGCGCAAGCGCAACGCGGGTCTCGTCGGCAAACGCTCTTCGCTCGCCCTGGCAGGCGAAATTTCGGGCGGCGCGAAAGGCGGCGTATACTTCGCCGACGGCGAGGGCGACGACAGGAAACTCGTCAGCGACAAGGAAGCCCACATCGGCGGCGCCCTGCGGTACAAACGCGAAATCAGCCTCGCCACCACGAAATACGCCGCCTTCGCCAAATCGTTCGAGGGATGCACGCCGCAATACCTCGCGGCGCGTCTGGACGAAGAGATCGCTTCCGTCCGCGGTGAAGCGCCGCACGACCAGCTCCTCGGCGCGTGGATCGACCGGCTGAAGGAACGGGTCGACGGCGCGACATCCGCCAACCCGCGCGCGATCGCGGAGTTCTTCGGCAAAGCCATGACCGCTTTCGACAACATCGAAAGAAACGCGGCGAAACTCGACGGCGGCGACAAAACCGGCTGGACGGTTTTCGCATGCAAGGCGAGGCTTCTCGCGATCGCCTGCGCAACCGTCGCGGCGCGCGCGGAAGCGCTTGCCGCGCCGGCGCCGGGAGCCGAAGGGGACGGCCCCGCGGACATCGCCTTGGCGAAAGCGGCGGCCGCATCGGCCAAGAAATACCTTATGCCGCGCTTCGCGAATCCGTCCGTCGCAGTGCCGGAACGGATATACAACGAGAAATTCCTCGCCGCGACCGACATGAAGGCTCCGCGCAGGCAGACCGTCACTTTCTCCATCGAAGGCGGAATCGACCTTTTCAAAGCCAAGGCGGAAGGCATCGCCGACGATGCCGGCGGAAAAATCAAACTTGGCGGCAAAGACGTGCCGAAGGACGCGGAAACGCTCAAGGACGCCGGCCATATCGCGGCCAAGGGCGTGTACGACACCGGCGCAGGATTCGTGGCCGACGTCGCGCGCAACGCCCTCCAGGTCGACACGCGGATCAAAGTGGATGTCACGAAGGAATGGAACGCCGGCAAAACGAAGGACGTCCGCCCCTGGGGCAACGCCTCGGTCGTCAAAGTCGAAGCGCGCATAAACCCTGGCACGCCGCTGCGCATATTGATAGAATTCGCCGCGCGCGGGATATTCAAGGCCGTCGGCGGCGGGGACACGATAGAGAAGTCGAAACTGCTCGAGGAAATCAAAGCCGACCTCATCGACGGAATGCTCGAGAATCTCGAAGAGTCCGTTCTTGAAAACAGCGGCGAAATCCTCGATTTCGGCATAGGCGAACTTACGAAAAGATCGCCCATGTTCAAAACATTCATATCCAAGGCGCTCGGATGGGGCAAATCCGCCCTCGAATTCCTGAACCCGGTGGACGTTGGGCGCGACGAGGAGATATACAAGAGAATCACGCTTGTGTGGGCCGACGGGCGCTTCACCGGTCTTTCGCTTTCGGAAGACGCGGAATATTCGCTCAGGGCAGGGTTGGCGCCCAAAATCGTTCCGGTCGAGGCCGGATTCAAATACTCGTCTAAAACATCCACCGTGGACTACACGGTTCTGCGCCGTCCGTCGACAGCCACGCTGCTCGGGCGCGTGAACAACTTCCTCGACACCGGCGAAACCGTCGCGCTGAAGAATTTCCTTTCAAGGAACAAAGTCGGGGTTCTGCGTCTGCTCGGATGCATGAAAGCGAACGCGAACGCGCCGGAAGGCGCGGACGCCCGCTGGGCCGGCGACCACGACGACTTCGCGCGGAAATTCATCGAATGCCAGGCGCATCTTGCGCGCATCGCGTCCGGGCCGGAACCTGCGGCGGGGGAGGCGAAGAAGATCAAGACTGCGATCGACGCCGCCTACCGCGGCGTACAGGAAGATCTTTCCGCGCTCGACGACGCGGCGAAAATCGACCGCGCGCAGGCGATGCTCGGCGCGATGGCGAGGACGTATTCCCTCGCCGCCCGCAACCCGCCGCCGCCTCCCGGCGCCGCGGCCGCGTGACGGCGCGGACTGCGCGGAAGCGGCAAAAAAGAAAGCGCGCGCGGAAAACCCGCGCGCGCTTTTCTTTTGCACTATCGGCGGGCAGGGGATCAGACCACGCCCTGCGCGACCATCGCATCGGCCACTTTCACGAAGCCCGCGATGTTGGCGCCCATCACGTAGTTGCCCTTGTGGCCGTACTTGGCGGCGGCGGCGTACGCATTGTCGTGGATCGCCTTCATGATGCCCTTGAGCTTGGCATCCACCTCTTCGGCGCTCCAGGAAAGGCGGCCGGAGTTCTGCGACATTTCAAGGCCGGACGTGGCCACGCCGCCGGCGTTGGACGCCTTGCCGGGCGCATAGAGAATGCGCGCCGCGAGGAATGCGGAAACCGCCTCGGGGGTCGAGGGCATGTTGGCGCCTTCGGCGACGAGCTTGCAGCCGTGCTTGAGAAGGTATTCTGCATCCTTGCCGTCGAGTTCGTTCTGGCGCGAGCAGGGGAACGCGCAATCGACGGACGAGACGATCTGCCAGGGGTTCTTCTTGGGGAAGAACTTGGCGTCCTTGACCTTGAGTTCGGAAAGTTCGCCGCGCTTGACGTTCTTGAGCGTCATGATGTCCTTGAGCGTCTTTTCGGTGAGGCCCTTGGGCATGTAGAGCGTGCCGGAGCGGTCGGAAAGCGTCACGACCGTCGCGCCGAGCTGCATGAGCTTCTTGGCGGCGAAGGACGCCACGTTGCCGGAACCGGAAACGGCGCAAACCTTGCCTTCGAAGTTCTCGCCCTTGACGGCAAGCATGTTCTCGGCAAAGTAGACGCAGCCGTAGCCCGTCGCTTCGGGACGGATGAGCGAACCGCCGTAGGAAAGGCCCTTGCCGGTGAGGACGCCGGTGAACTCGTCGCGGATGCGCTTGTACTGCCCGAAGAGATAGCCGATCTCGCGGCCGCCCACGTTCATGTCGCCTGCGGGGACGTCGGTGTCGGGGCCGATGTGGCGGTAGAGCTCCGTCATGAAGCTCTGGCAGAAACGCATCACTTCATTGTCGGAGCAGCGCTTGCCGGGGGTGTGCGGGGAAACCTTGGGGTTGAAGTCGCTGCCACCCTTGCCGCCGCCCATCGGAAGCGTGGTGAGCGAGTTTTTGAACACCTGCTCGAATCCGAGGAACTTGAGGACGGAAAGGTTCACGGTGGGGTCGAACCTGAGACCGCCTTTGTACGGTCCGATCGCGGAATTGTACTGGACGCGGTAGCCGCGGTTCACGCGCACCACGCCTTTGTCGTCAACCCAGGGCACCCGGAAGATGATCACGCGCTCGGGCTCGACGATGCGTTCGAGAATCGCGTTCTTCTCGTACTGGGGATTGGCCTTGAGAACGGGATCGAGAGTTTCGAGAACTTCGGTGACCGCCTGAATGTACTCGGGTTCGTTCGGGTTCCGCGCGATTACGCTTTCAAGAACCTTCGCTACGTATTTGCTACTCATTGTTTTTGTTTCCTTGTTCGAATCTGGCGTTCGAAAAACCGCGCACGGGCGGACGAATCCGCGCGTCCGCGCTTGAAGACGTTTATTTGCCGGCCGCAGGCTTGGCGGCGGGTTTGGTTTCCGGCTTGGCGGCCGGTTTGGCCGCAGGTTTGGCTTCTGGCTTGGCCGCAGGCTTTGATTCCGGCTTCGCGGCGGGCTTCGCCGCAGGTTTGGCTTCGGGCTTCGCGGCGGGCTTCGCCTCCGCCTTGGGCGCAGGCTTCGCTTCGGGCTTGGCGGCGGGTTTCGCCGCAGGCTTCGTTTCCGGCTTCACTTCCGCCTTGGCCGCTTCGTCTATCGCAGCCGCGATGTCCGCAACAGGCGATTTGGCGGGTTCTGCGGCGGGTGCCGCCGGCATGGGGGCGGGTTCGGCGGACGGCTTGCGCATGATCGCGTCGATTGCGATTTCTACGCGGTTCGACACGGCTTCGCTTTCGGCCTGGAGCGCTTTGAGTTCGGCTATGGCCGTCTCGTCGGATCCGCAGTTGCGCGCGGCGCCGATCTTCGCTTCGGTCAGCAGCGGCGAACGAGGGAAATCGGCGGCGAATTTCTGGAACGCCTCGCGCGCGCCGGCGGCGTCGCCCTTGGCTTCCTTGCAGCAGGCCTTTCCGTACGCGGCGTAGCCTTCGAAACCGGCCGGGCCGCCGGCGTCGATTTCTTCGTATTTGGCAAGCGCCTCGTCATAGCGGCCCTCGCTGTAATACTTGCGCGCAAGCGTAAGTTTCAGCAGATCCGCGGGACCGGAACTCCCCGCGGCCGCGAGCGCGCTTTCGAGCTGCGCCGTCTCCGCTTCCGCGCCGGCCGCGGGCAGGGCGGCGGATGCAGCCTCGGCCTTCGCGCGGCGGCTGTTCCTGAACCAAATCACGCCAAGGACGGCGAGAGCCGCGACGACGGCCGTGAGCAGCACGGACTTGCCGTCCTTCTGCCACCAGTCGTATAACGGTATCAATTCCGGGGGAAATCCCTTTGGAAGGGGCTTCAGCGACGGATCGCGAGCCGGTTCCTGTTTGTTCCCGCTGTTATTGTTCTTCATTGCTGTCATTCTCCGTTGCAGGGCCGGACGTTCCGGCATCCTTGTTGAATTTTCTGTGTCTGCGCCCGCCGCGCCGTCTGCGGCGTCGCGGCTCGAAATCCTGGCATTCTCCGTCGCCGTCCGGAAGATCCGCCGCGCCCGGCCCGCCGGCGGCGGCCAGCGCGGCCCATCTGTCCACGTTCACGGTCGGCAGCCCCTCCGCCGCGCAGACCACGCGGTTGTAGAATATCGCGTCGGCGAAATCGCGGCTGTGTACGAATCTCAGCTTGTTGCGCACGGGCGGCTGGGCGAGCCTGCGCACGGAATCGACCATCACGCAGGCGGAAAAATAGACGGCCTTCGGCACGCGCAGATCTTTCACCATGGAACCGATCCGGTCGCGCACTCCGGCGCCGGCATCCCTGTCGCGCGCAAGAGTCGTGAACAGCACCGCCATCTTCACGGCGTTGGACACGTGCCCCCCGGCGGCTTCGCAATCGGCCTCCGCGACGTCGAGCGCGGAAAGGTACTTCCATATCGGCGCGTTTTTCCCGCCGGTGCGGCCTATGTGCGCCGACAGCTCCGGAAGCAGATCCCCGAGAAGCCCGAAATCCCACATCATGCGGAACGCCTTTTCGGACGATCCGAACGAAAAGAGCCGGAACACTTCTTCGCACACGCGCGGGACGGAAGCGTTCAATATGCACGAATGCAGCTCGCGCAGCGCCTTTTCGGTCTTCGGCTCTATTGTGAAACCGAGGCGCGAAGCGAACTTCACCGCGCGCATCATGCGCACCGGATCCACGCGGAAACGCACCATCGGATCGCCGATCGCGCGCAATATGCCTTTTTCGAGATCCTTCAGACCGCCGACATAGTCGATCACCGAAAACGTCTTGATGTCGTAGAACAGCCCGTTCACCGTGAAGTCGCGCCTGAACGCATCCTCCTCCGGCGTGCCGAAAGTGTTGTCTTCCACGGGGCCTTCGGCCGCCTGCTCGAGTATTTCGCCGACCGACGACGCGGGGCCGCGGAATGTCGTCGTCTCAATGACTTTTTCGCCGAACTTCACATGCGCCAGACGGAACCGGCGCCCCACGAGAAAACAGTTGCGGAACGCGCGGCGCACCTCGTTCGGGCGCGCGTCGGTGCCTACGTCGAAATCCTTCGGCTTGCGCCCCATGAGAAGATCGCGCACCCCGCCGCCGACCAGATAGGCCGTGTATCCGAGGTGCGAAAGTCTATAAAGCACTTTCAGTGCATCAGGGTCGATGTCCTTGCGGGAGATGCAGTGGTCTTTCCTCTCGCAGACGACAGGACCTTTCTTTCGCTTGAAAAATCCAAACATCCTTGACCGCGAAGTATGCCAAAAACCCCTTTGAATGGCAATACGGCAATGCCGCA
>CACYEO010000059.1 GCA_902773475.1 uncultured bacterium
CGGCGCTCGAAGACTACCTCAAAACACCGGTTTCGACAAACGGACTTTTCATGATACACGATATTTTCAGCAATTCAGTCGCGCAGGCATTCAGCGAGGCTTTGAATCCGTTGATATTCGATTCGTCGGGGGTTCTGGCCGCAGCCGCTTCCACCAACGCCGTTTTCAAGGATAGGCTGAACAGGCTCGACTGGTTTCTTGCGGACAAGTTTCCAGACTATGCGGAAATTTTTGACCAAAGAATTGCCATCTCTTTGCCTGCATACGGTATGAGCATTCAAAGGCTTGCGCTTTACAATAAAATGAGAGAATCCGATTTTGCCTGCGGCAAAACAAACCTTTGGTATAAATTCAGCCAGCCGATAATGGATCAATTGACTTCAGTGCCGACGAACGAGTTGAACGATGTTTCCGCAGCTTTGGCATGGTAGGCGGATGTTTGCGGCGGTTGTGCGCGTTGTCCAGGCGCGTTGCCTGTCGCATGTCTGATGCAATACCACCCGCGTCCCGCGTCTGACGTCTCGCGCCCAACTTACTCCACATTGAACCGGCCGGCTGCGGAAGAACGCTGATGCGCCGGCAGATTCCGGATTTGCGGAATCAGTCGAGTTTGCCCGCGCTTTCGAGAAGCGCTTTTGCGGCGCCTATCGCCACTGGCATCGTCGCGATGGAGAGGACCGTGGACGCCGCCACGAGCGCGACCGGATATTCTGGGTCGCGTCCGTAGCGCACCGAGAACATCGCGACGCTTGCCGCGACCGGCGCGGCGGCCGGTATCACGGCGGCGAGCGCGACAACCGGGGAAAGCCCGGGCAATCCGGCGATTGCAAGCGGAATGACGGCGGCGGCGATTATCGCCGGCACCGCTGCGTGTCTTAGCGCGAACACCGTGTACGTTCCCGGGCGCCTGAGCGCCGCGCCGAAATTCGCCCCTGCAAGGTGGAATCCGATCACAAGCATCGACAGCGGCGTGTTGAGTCCGCCGATCCCTTCCACGGCGCTCGCCACGGGCCCAGGCAGATCTACCGGAAGAAGGAAGAACGGAAGCCCGAGCGCGATGCCGACCGTTCCCGGGTTCACGAGCGATTTGAGGAATTTTCCGCTTTCGCCCGCGCCGCGTATCTCCCTTACGCCGTACGTCCAGATGCAGACGTTGAAAACCGTGACGTAGACCGATCCGAAGAAAACGCCGTCCGGCCCGAGCAGCGCGTATTCAAGGGGAAATCCCATGAAGCCGGCATTCGAGAAGACGACCGAAAAGCGCATCGCCCTGCGGCGCGCTTCGTCCGGGTCGCGGACGAAGATGCGCGCAAGCGCCGCGCCTGCGGCGTGGGAAAACACCGCCGCCAGGAACGCCCATCCCATGCCGGCGAGCAGTTCCGGCTCGAACGGCTTGCGGAAAGACGTCAGAATCAGGCACGGCGTGACTATGAGCAGGACGAAATCCGCGATGCGCCGCACGGAATCCGCATCGAAGAGTTTTGCGTACCGCGCGACAGCGCCGAACGCCATCAAAAGGAAAAGGCCAAGCGTCTGCCCGGCCGTTATCGACATTCCTTCGAGCATTGCAGGAAGCGGCGCGCCGGGCCGGTGCCCGGGCGCGCCTTCCGCCGTCAGCCGCGCGGCGGGCGTATCGAATCCGCAAGCGCGCGCGCCTCGGCTGCGAGGCGTTCTATCGTGCCGTAGTCGCCTGCGGCCAGGGCGTCCTTGGGAACTATCCAGGTTCCGCCGCACGCCGCGATTTCCGGGACTTCGAGATACTCGCGCAGATTGCCCGGCTTCACTCCGCCGGTGGGCATGAATTTCACGCCGGTGAAGCGGAACGCGCCGAGGAGGTTCTTTATCATCTTCACGCCGCCCGCGGCCTCGGCCGGGAAGAACTTGACGAAGCGCAGTCCTGCGGAAAGCGCCTGCGAAAGCTCGCTTGCCGTTGCCACGCCGGGGCAGAACGGCAGACCGAGCGCCGCCGCTTTGGCCACGGCCGCGGGATCGAACCCGGGAGCCACGCCGAACGCCGCGCCTGCGGCGACGGCGGCTTCGATCTGCGCCGGGGTCAGCAGCGTGCCGGCGCCGACGAGCGCTTCCGGCACTTCGCGGCGTATCGCCGCGATGGCTCCTGCGGCCGCGCTTGTGCGGAACGTCACTTCAAGAACCGGCAGCCCGCCCGCGACGAGCGCGCGGGCGAGAGGAACCGCCTGTTCTTCCTTGTCTATGACTATGACGGGGATGACCGCCGCCTTCGAGAAAGTTTCAACGATGTCCATTTTCCCTGCTCCGCAAAGTTCAGCGGTCCACGCGGGCGGAACCGCCCGCCACGAGTTTTTCGACTTCCGCCTTCAGCGCCATGGACGTGTCGCCCGGCGTGGTCATTGCGAGCGCGCCGTGCGCCGCGCCGTATTCCACGGCTTTCGCCGCGTCGCCCGTAGACATGAAACCGTATATCAGGCCGGACGCGAACGAATCGCCGCCGCCCACGCGGTCGAATATCTCGAGCCCGTCGCGCGCCGCGGCCTTGTGGAGTTCGCCGCGGTACCAGCACAGCGCAGACCAGTCGTTTACGGTCGCGCTCTTCACCGCGCGCAGCGTGGTCGCGACCGCCTTGAAGTTCGGATACAGCGAAACGGCTTTTTCGATCATTTTGCGGAAGCCGTCGATCGGAAGCTTCGTGAGGTTCGCGTCCACGCCTTCGACCTCGATGCCGAGGGCGGCGGTGAAGTCTTCCTCGTTGCCGATCATCACGTCCACGTATTTGGCGATCTCGCGGTTGACTTCGCGGGCCTTGGCCTGCCCGCCGATGGATTTCCAGAGCGACGCGCGGTAGTTCAAGTCGTAGCTTGTGACCGTTCCGGCGGCTTTCGCAGCCTTGAGCGCTTCTATCGCGACTTCGGCGGTCGATTCCGAAAGCGCGGCGAAAATGCCGCCGGTGTGGAACCAGCGCACGCCTTCTTTTTCAAACAGCGCCTTCCAGTCCACGTCCCCGGGCTTGAGCTGCGAGACCGCGGTAAGTCCGCGGTCGGCGCAGCTGCGCGCGCCGCGGCATCCGAAACCGCGCTCCACGAAGTTCAGTCCGTTGCGCACCGTGCGTCCGATCCCGTCGTAGGGGCGCCACAGCACGTGGGAGACGTCCACGCCGCCCTGCAGCATGAAGTCCTCGACGAGCCGCCCGACCGGGTTGTCGGCGAATGCCGTCACTGCCGTCGTGCGCAGGCCGAAGCAGCGCCTCAGGCCGCGCACGACGTTGTATTCGCCGCCGCCTTCCCACACTTTGAACTCGCGGGTCGTGTGGATGCGTCCCTCGCCGGGGTCGAAGCGCAGCATTATTTCGCCGAGCGACGCGGCGTCCCACGCGCACGATCCGGCGGGTTTGATTTCGAGTTTTCCGTCCATTTCGTTTCCGTCCGTTTTTTCACAATCCCTTGCGGCAGGCCTTGAGGCCGATTTCAAGGCCGCGCAGTTCGGCGAGTCCGATGAGACGCCCGCCGTAGCTGTAGCCGCAGTAGCAGTCCTTGCCCTTGGCCTTCGCGAGCAGACCGTCGATTTCGAGGTAGCGCCCGTGGTCCGGGCGGACTACGATCTTCTCGCCGCGGCGTTTTTCCTCCTTGAGGAACTCTTCGAAGAGTTTCGGGATGTCCGTCTGGCCGCAAAGGTGGCACTGCGATTCGTGGAAAATCTTGTCGTCCGTGTATTCGAGATTCCTGAAGTGGCAGAAGTAGACGCGCTTGCC
>CACYEO010000060.1 GCA_902773475.1 uncultured bacterium
GGAAATCGAGCGCGAGATGCGCGACCTCGAAGAGGAAATGATGCGCTTCGAACGCGAATTCCCGCGCATGTCCGGTTTTGGAATGCCGCGCATGAGGCGTCCTTTTGCCAGGTTTGGACGCGGATGCCCTGTGTTCAGCGGCCGGTTCGCGGTTGAATGCTGTCCGGAATGCGGGGCGCGTCGCGTCCGCCCGTGCCGCCGCGGCGACTGCAAGCCCGCCTGCAAAGACGCGGATGACGCCGGCTTCGAAGGTTCGGCGATTTCGTCCGACGACTGCGATCCCGCGGAAGTGGCCGAGTCTGAAGGCAAGCCGTCGCCCGAAGCCAAATCCGAAGCGCCTTGCAAGAAGGCCGGGGAATGCAAGAAGGCTTGCAAGAAGAACGGCAAGAAGGCCGTCTGCCGCAAGGGCAAGTGCAAGGGTGACGGCGAAAAATGCGCCAAGGCCGGCCGCCCCCGCAAAGGCGGAAAGCACTGCCGCAAGGGAAAAGCCCGTCGCGGCAAGGAAGATTGAACATCTGACAGCGGGATATTGCCATGAAACTGATAAAAACGATTTTGGCTGCACTCTCCGCCGCAGCGCTTTTTGCGGCGCCCGCAGTCGCGGCCGAAGGCGACGCGCCCGCCGAGGGCGCGCCGCGCCCCGAAGGCCGTTCCGACGCCGGCGAGGCGATAAAGCGCAGGATTCCCGAGCGCCGGGAAATGTTCCGCAAACGTGCGCCGCGCCGCGAGCCGGTCACGTGTCCGCATTGCGGCAAGGAACTTCCGCGCGGGTACATAAAGCTTAACCGCAGGATGCGGGACGGCGCCCCCGGCGCCGAAGGCGCCCGGCGCGCAAACGGCGACAAGCCGCGCGCTGTCCACGCCGAAGAAGGCGGCCGCGACGGTCACGCGGAATTTGTCGAGCGCCGCGCCCGCAATGCCCGCAGGATGGAACAGCGCCGCAAGAAAGCGGCGGACGACGCCCGCGGCGAGGAGATTTCCGGCGGCGAGCCGCCTACCCCCCCCAACGGGCGGCCGCCGCCGGATTCCGATTCGTAAATCCGGACGACAGACGTTTCTGTAGATGTCCGGATTCCCGGCATACCGCAGGTCCCGCCTCTACTGGCTCGCCATAGGCGTGCCTGCGGTATTGTTCACTCTCGGAGGGCTGCGTCTCGTTTCGATGGAAAGCGAGCGCGCAAGCGAGGCCGAGGCCGCTGAACTGCGCGTTCGCGCGGAATATCTTGCGGAGTCTTTTTCCGAGCGCCTCAGGAATGCGGCGTGCGGCCCGCTTGAACCGCTTGCGCAGATCCCGCCGGGGCGCATGCGCCACGCCGCGTTCCGCAAAATCGCCGGAGCATCCCCTTTCGTCCTTGACAGATACGTCTTCAGGAACCCCCAGGGGCGCAAGAAAGATCCATTCCGCAAAGGCGGCATGTTCCGCGGCGGATTCCGGCGCGGACGCGCCGGTCTTGTCGAAATCCGCGAGGACTGGATATGCTTCACGGACGCGCCGGAACCGCCGCCTTTTTTCGCGGAGAAAGGCGCGCCGCCGGGCCCGCAGGACGCTTCGGGGCAGACGCGCAACCCGTCCAACGCGCCGCCCGCCGCGGCGGAAACCGGTTTGAGCGTCTGGACCGCAGGCCCCGCAGAAAGGCTTTTGGCGTGGATACGGTTTCCGGAAGGCGAAACGCTAGGGATTGAAATCGATCCGGCAAAATTTCTAGCGGACCGCCCTGCGCTCCGCGGGTTCAACGAAGAAACGGAGCGCACCGGAACGCGCGCCGCGGTTTTCGCGCCCGGCGAAGAAAGACCGGAAACGGCGGAGTCCGGCTCTTTCGCGGAGGTTCCGCTAAATCCGTACCTCCCCTCCTGGACGCTCCGCGTGGCGCGCGACGGAGAATCGCCGGCGCGTTCTTCTTTGATCCCCGCCGGATGCTGCATAATCGCGATTCTCGCCTGCTCGCTCGCCGCAGGCGGAATATCGCTTGCGCGGGACGCGGCCAGACAGCGTCGCGAGTCGCTTGAAAAAACCGGATTCGTGTCGAACGTGTCGCACGAACTGAAAACCCCGCTTACCTCTATAAAGATATGGGCCGAGCTTGCCGCGTCAGGGCGGCTTGAAGACCCTGAACGCCGCGCCCGCGCGATGTCTGTGATCCTTTCGGAATGCGAGCGGCTTTCGCGCCTTGTGGAAAATCTGCTGGATTTCAGCCGGCTGGAACAGAACAGACGCCGCTACGCGCGCACGGACGTTCCTCTGCGCGCCGCAGCCGCGGACGCAATCGCGGCCGCCCCCCGTGCGGACGGCTCGCCCGCGCCGGTTCTTGAAGACGGCCCGGAGGCAGTCGCTTCGGCCGACATGGACGCGGTGCGGCAGATTCTTGTGAATCTGCTCGACAACGCGGGCAAATACGCGCCCGGCGCGGAAATTTCGGTTTCCGCCGGTCCTTGCGCGGACGGCGTGTTCCTGCGCGTGGCGGACAAGGGACCGGGAATCCCGCTCGGGCTCGAAGAGAAGATATTCGAACGATTCTTCCGCGCGGACGATTCCGTGACGAGCAAAACCGGCGGGAGCGGACTGGGACTTTCGATTGCGCGCGCGCTGGCGCGCGGGATGGGCGGCGATCTGACTGCCGCGAACGGAAAAGACGGCGGCGCGGTTTTCACGCTTGTGCTGCCCGCCGCCGGACCGGAGGAGGGAGGAGGCGCGGCATGACGGACATTCTCGCGGCCGAGGACGATGCAAGTATCAGGGCGGGTCTTGCGGCAACGCTGGAAAGCGAAGGCTATTCCGTGCGTACCGCCGCGGACGGTGCGCAGGCGATGGAGGAATACCGGAAAAAGCGTCCCGATCTGCTTTTGCTGGATGTCATGATGCCGGAAAAAAGCGGATGGGACGTGTGTACCGAAATCCGGCGCGCCGATCCGTCGCTTCCCGTCATAATGCTGACCGCCAAATCGTCCGAGACCGACAAGGTGCTCGGCCTCGGGCTCGGCGCGGACGACTACATAACTAAACCTTTCGGGATGCGCGAACTGCTCGCGCGCGTCGCGGCGGCGCTCCGCCGCGCGAAACTCCAGCCCGCCGCGCACGGCGGCGCGCCGTTCCGGTTCGGATCGCGCACCGTGAATCCGCGCAGGATGTCGATCGCCGGACCGGACGGAGACGAAACGGCGATCGGCAGGAAGGAGCTTGAAATCCTGCGCATGCTTTCATCGCGTCCGGGCGAGGCGGTCCCGCGCGACGAAATGCTCGACACCGTCTGGGGGCAGTCGTACTGCGGCGTCACCAGAACTCTCGACCAGTATATAGCGCAGGTCAGAAAGAAACTCGGGGAAGATTCAAGGCTTCTTGAAACAGTCCACGGGACAGGCTACAGATACAGAGGGTAGAAACGGGAATGTATGCAGACGGAAGCGCCGGAACGCCGGCGGAAGGAAGCACAAGGCTTTTCAACGTGAAAATGCGCGCGTCGCGCGGAGGCGCGCACGTTTCCGGCGCGGAAAGGCTCGTCCCGGCGTCCAGGGCCGCAAAAACCGCGGCCGCGCTCGCGGAGCGCGCGATGTCGCGCACCGCATGCGATCCTTCCGCCGTGCATATCAAGATTGAGCCGGCGGAATCCGCGTTGCGCATTCCGGCGGTTCCGGTTTCGGAATTCCGCGCAAAGTCGCACGCAGAGGCGCGCGCATTCGCCAGGCGGCTTCTCGAAGACGCCGGCATCGCGCGCACCGACGGAATACTCGAAATGTTTTCCGGCCTTCGCGGAATGCGCGGCGCGGTTCTGCTGGACGTCGATTCCCTTGAACGTCTCGAACCCGACAGGGCGCGCGGGGTGAGAGTTACCGCGCTTGATTCTTCGCCGTCCATGCCGCCGTGCGCAGGACTCGGGAAAGACCACTTTTCGGAAGCCGTGGTGCTTGCCTCGAAGGTGCTTGCCGCGCCCGGAGTTGTCGGCGAGATATGCGTTTCCGACGATCCCGGATACAACACCGGATACGTTTCGCTGAAAGGTCGGGGCTACTGCAGGATTTCGAATCTCAAGGATCCCGCGGCCGCAGGCGGCGGGCGGATATTCCTTTTCAGAGGCTCGCGCGCGGAGGCGCAGGAGACGATCCGTTGGCTTGAGACGCGCCCTGTCGTGGTGGAGAACGTGCCGCCGCGCCCCGGCGCCGCCGCGCAAAACCGCATGGAGGGAATCGAGGCTGAATTGCGGGAAATCGAAAGGCGCGGCCTTTACAGGCGCTGCCGGCTGCTGGAATGCGAGGCGGGTCCGCACACCGTCTGCGGCGGAAGGGAA
>CACYEO010000061.1 GCA_902773475.1 uncultured bacterium
CTGCGCGCGCATTCGAGCGCGCAGTCTATGTAGCGGCGCCCCGCGACCGGAAGTTCGGAAAGACACGCGCCTGGCAGCAGTTCGCGCGCCCAGGCCGTCTCCTGCGTATAAGGTACGAAAAGCGCGGCGTCCATCAGTATGCGCCCTTTCCGCTCAAAATCGCGGGAATCGTCTTCAGGAGGATCGCAAGATCCTTCCAGAAGCCCGTGGTGCGGATGTATTCCTTGTCCAGGCGCACCTGCTCGTGGAAAGGTATTTCGCTCCTGCCCTTGATCTGCCACAGACATGTTATGCCGGGAATCACATCCAGGCGCTTGCGGTCTTCAAGCGTGTATTCCTGGACTTCCTTCGGTACGGGCGGGCGCGGCCCCACGAGGCTCATGTCGCCCTTGAGCACATTGAAAAGCTGCGGCAGCTCGTCGAGGCTCGTGCGGCGCAGGAACCGGCCGACGGGGGTGATGCGCGGATCGTCCTTCATCTTGAAGATCACGCCGTCCTTGGATTCGTTTTTCGCGAGCAGTCCGGCCTTCCGCGCTTCCGCGTCGCGGTACATGCTGCGGAACTTGAAGAAGCGGAAAAACCTGCCGTAGCGGCCCACCCTGACCTGCGTGAAAATCACCGGGCCGGGGCTGGAGAGCTTGACCGCCGCCGCGATCGCCAGGAACACGGGCGAGAGCAGCACGATTCCGCACAGACTGCCCGCTATGTCCACGAACCGCTTCAGCGCGTAGGACCCCAGCACCGTGGCGCGCCACGCCGCGAGTCTGAAACTGCGCCGCGCGCCGCCCTGCGCGCGCCCGGCGAGTTCGCTGGCGAGCGCTTCGAGCGAAACGCCGCCGGCCATGTTGTCGTTTTCTTCCATCTTGTCTGGAAACCGGATGGCTGCCGCCCGTCAAAGTCCCGCCGCGAGTTCCCCGAGTTTCGCGAGGCATCCGCCCGCGAGCGCGGCGTCCTGCAGCTTGGCCGCGTTGCGCAGCGCTATCGCGGCCTCGGCGGTTTCTCCGTCGCCGGCGGCGAGCGCGTTGCCTTTCACGGTGTGCGCCACCTTGTCGAGCGCGTCCCATTGCGCATCCGCGAGAGCGCCCGCGGCTTCCGCGGCCTTCTCTTTCACGGACTTCGCGTATTCAGCGTAGATTTCGGCGATGACGTCCTGGTCTCCGCCGAATTCGGCTTCCATGTACGAACGGCAGCATTCTTTCATTTTCATTTCCTTTCGCCCGCGCCTTCCGCGGCTGCGGAGGCGTCGAAGGGCACATGGTAGACGGTTTCGTTCAGGTTCCCGAAACGCTTGCGCTCCACGCCGCGGCATATTTCGCGCAGCATGAGCCTTCCGCGTCCGTGGTTGTTCATGGCGCGGTTCGCAAGTTCGAACGCGGTTTCCGCGCTCCCGGCGGCCACTTCAAGGCTCGGCTCCGGGGTTCCGGCGTCCCACACGGTCAGCGTGGCGTCCGCGCCGCGCCTGCGCAGCCGCAGCCCGGCGACTTCCCGCATCCTGTCGCGGTCGTCGAAGCCGTGGTCGTGCACGTTCATCAGTTTTTCTTCGATCACCAGCTGGATGCGCCCGGCGATGTCTTCGCTCCATCCGTGCGCCGAGCACCACGCGGCGGCTTCGCGCGCGGCGGCGTCTATCGCCGCCGGGGATATGCGCACCGACGTCTCGAAAATCTCCGGATTGCGCCTGTTCGGGCCGAAGACGAATTCCGTTATGTCGTCCTGGTATTTTCCGTACCCCATCGCTTCGCAGGCGTTGACGGTCTTGTGCGGAATGGCAAAGCGCGAGCAGTTGTCCACCGCCTCCGCCGCGAGTTCGGCGCGGAGCCGCCGCAGCAGCTGCGGAGGGATCTTTTCAAGCCCCTCGGCGTCGCGCGAAAGATCGGTTATGCCGTCGGTGTAGACTATGCACACCGCGTCTTCCGGGAGTTTCGTCTGAACCACGTCGTCCGGCCCGTACACGGTGTCCGGCATGAGTCCTATCGGCAGGCCGCCGAGTTTCCACGGGTTCGCTTCGATGTACTTCCCGCCCGACACGACCTCGAGGCCGGGCGCGCCGCAGGTTATCCACGAGACTTCGTTCTTCTTCCAGTCGTATATGCAGATGACCGCCGTCATGTACGACACTTCCGCGAGGTTCGCGCGGAAGAACCTCTGCAGGAGGTTCGCGATGTGCTGGGGCTCGAGATCCTGCTGCCCGCCGCCGCGCGAGATGTTCTTCAGGAACGACTGCACGGCGGTCATCGCGAGCGCGGCGCTCGTGCCGTGGCCCTGGATGTCGCCCACGATGAAAAGCTCCCTGCCGTCGCCGCACGGCGCGGCCTCGAACAGGTCGCCGCTTATCGTCTCCTTCGGCAGCCAGCGCGAAGTGTAGAAAAAGCCGTCTTCGACCGCCGCGCGCGGCGGCAGAAGACTGTGCTGGATGTGCGCCGCGAGCGCGAGCGACTGCCTCGTTTCGGCGACCTGGCGCTCGATGAACTGCCCGATCCTGCGGGAGGCCACGACGCGTTTCATGCGCTCTATCAGGACGTCCGTTCCCGCCGATTTGGGCAGATAGTAGCTCATCGGGTCGGAAATGATGCGCTTCAGGAAGCCGCTGCCCTCCTCCGGGTCGAGCGCGGTCATGAAGAAAAACGGCATGGAATTGTCGAAGCCGCGCACGATGTCGCGGAACACGAAACCGTCCATGTCCCCCATCATGATGTCGGAGATGATGGAGCAGAACGCGGTGGAGCTTTTCTTCAGCAGCGTCACCGCCTCTTCGACGCTTTCCACCGCGACCGGGTCGTAGCCCGCTTTCTTCAGCTTGGCGCAGAGGGTCAGGCGTATGAGTTTTTCGTCGTCCACTACAAGGACGGACGTGGTTTTTCGCAAGTCTGTCATGGTTTGGAAACGAGTATACCAGAAACCCCGCCCGCCGTGTACATGTTCCCCAAGAGGACCCTTATCCCGGAAAATCCGGGATAAATTATCCCATATATCTGTCAAAGCCCTATAAAATAGGGAC
>CACYEO010000062.1 GCA_902773475.1 uncultured bacterium
CTTTTTGATTATGGGAAACAACTGTTTGAAACAACTTTCCTTTGGCGCGCGCTCGTTGTTTTTTCCAGTTGTTCCGGTTGTTTCCAGTCTCAAACCGGATGGGTGAAAAACACAGATGCGCCCGCAGAGCTTAGCCTGCAAGCGGCAAACCCGAAAGGTTTATGGACACTGCGATATTCTCTATTTGCAGGATATTTCATCAGATACGTGCGACGAGGCGTTTTGCTGCGGCGCGGGCTTCTTCAATTATCGCCTGTTCGCCGGGAATCACGCCGTTCCGCATAAGAACGCGGCCGTCGCAGACCACGGTGTCTACCGCAGACGTCTCCGCCGCATACACCATGTCGCTTTCGAATCCAAATCCCGGCGCGAAACACGGGGCGTCCGCTTTGAGAAGGATGAAGTCCGCAAGCGCGCCAGGGCGTATTTCGCCGGCGTCGAGTCCGAACGCCTCCGCGCCGCCGCGCGTAGCGGCCCGCAACACCTCCCCCGCCGGCGCGCACGCCGGATCGCCGCTTCCGGCTTTCGCGAGAAGCGCCGCGGCTTTCATTTCCGCGAACATGGAAAGCGAATTGTTCGAACACGCCCCGTCCGTTCCGATTGAATGGCGGCATCCGCCGGACGATACGGCGCGCGCGTAAGGGAAAATCCCGCTTGCGAGTTTCATGTTCGACTGCGCATTTTCAGCTATAACGGAGCGGGTCGATGCTATGCGGGAGACGTCATCGTCAGACAGATGGACGCAGTGCGCGAGTATGGTTCTTTCGCCGAGGCACCCGCACCTGTCGAGCAGATCTACCGGCGAACAGCCGTGCGCCTTCCGGCAACCGTCGACTTCCACGGCAGTCTCCGAAGCGTGGACATGGATGAACGCGCTTTCCCTGGCGGCGCGAGCGGCGATAGATTTCAGCGATTCCGGGCATACGGTATATACGGCGTGCGGGGCGTATGCGGCGAATACGCGCGCTTCGCGCGGATTGCGCGGGAGGTTTTCAAGCAGCCGCGCGCTTTCCACATTGCGCGGATCGTTCTTCCCGGGGCCTCCCGTTTCAATGGTCTGGACCGACACTGCGCAGCGGATTCCCGCGTCCTGAGCGGCGCGGGCGGCATCCTGCGCGAACCAGTACATGTCGTTCGCGAAGACGCATCCCGAACGTATCATTTCGACGGCCGCGAGACGCGTTCCGATATAGACATCTTCGCCGGACATTTTCGCTTCCAGCGGCCAGATCTTGTTCTGGAGCCAGTCCATCAGGCGCATGTCGTCCGCAAATCCGCGCAGCAGGCTCATAGCGAGGTGCGTATGCGTATTGTAGAATGCCGGCGAGAGGATCAGCCGCGGTTTGCCGCCGTCCGCAGCCGACGGTGCGATGGACGAAATGCGGTTGCCTTCGATTTCAAGGTCGACAGCTTTGCCGTTGAAAAGGAGATTGCAGAATTTCATGGCTGGAGTTTAGCAAATGGCGGCGAGCCTGGCGGCGGAAACGCGGGCGGTTTCCTCGAAAAGCGAAACACCGTGCGTATCCATTGCGACAACGGCGGGGAAATCCTCCATCTCGAATTCCCATGCGGCCTCCGCCGCGCCGAATTCTTCGAGAAACGCCACGGAACGGACGCGTTTGACGGATTTCGCCGCGACTGCGGCCGCGCCGCCGACCGCCTGGAGGTAGACGCAGCCGCATTTCGCACAGGCTTCGAGCGTTGCAGAATCCATCCCGCCCTTGCCGATCACCAGCCGGACCCCGCACTTTTCTATCAACGCGGGTTCGTAAGGATTTTCGCGCACGCTTGTCGTGGGGCCAGCGGCGACTACGCGCCACTCCCCCCGGGCGTCCTTCACGACCACCGGGCCGCAGTGGTATAGCGCCCCGTCTTTCAGGGAAAACGGCAGTCTGCCGCCGTCGGCGAAATACTTGTGGAAACGGTCGCGTCCGGTGCGGACGGGGCCTGAAACGAGAACGGCGTCACCGGCGCGAAGCGCGCGTACGTCTTTTTCCGTAAATGGCCAGACGAGGTTTTTCACCGGAAAACGATCCTTCCCCTGCGCGCCGCCCAGCACAGATAGGCGACAGTGACGAAAAACGAGGCGGGAACGCGCGGCAGCGCGCCGATTTTCACGCCTAGGAGCGTTGTTTTGCCGCCAAGCCCCATAGGGCCGATTCCAAGGGAATTGGCTTCGCGCAGAACGCGCTTTTCGAGTTTTGCAAGTTCCGGGACGGCGTTTTCGTCGTCAAGCCGCCTGAAAAGCTGGCGTTTCGCTTCGGCGAACGCGCTTGCGCGGTCGCCGCCCACGCACACGCCGAGAATCCCCGGTGCGCATCCGAAACCCTGCGCCTTGTGGACGGCGGCGAGCAGGCAGCGGCGTACGCCTTCCATATCGCGCCCCGCGCCGAGCGCGGCGTCGGGCAGGGAAAACTGGACAGACATGTTTTCGCTGCCGCCGCCCTTCATAAGGAGCGATACCGCGTTTTCCCAGTCATCGACGTAGTGGACGACTGGAGCGCCGTGGCAAACGTTAGACGCGACAGATCTGCCCGTCACGGAGTCGATCGTGTTCTGGCGCAGAAGTCCGCGTTCCGTCGCGCGCGCAACCGCCTTTGCGATCGTTTGCGGCGATACCTTGCGCCGCAGGGAAGAAGACACGTAGAACGACAGCGTGCCAGTGTCCTGGCAGAGCGGCGTGCCCTGTGCAGAGGCTATGCGGACGTTTTCGAGAATCGTGTCAAGCACCACGCGGGCGCGGGATGCGCGCCCCTCGCGGCGCGCGGCGCGGCCAAGCGCCGCAAGCACGTCGTCCGGGAGCGTAGTGGAAGTGCGCTCGATCAGTCCGAGAATCCGCTCCTCCGGGCTTTGCCGGGGGGATTTCACATCAGACCTCTCGCGCGGAGAAGCTCCGCAAGACGCGTCTGGAATTCGGCCGCGTCCTCCTGCGTCGGCCTGTAGCCGTCCTGCGAGAACGATTCGAATCCGAGTCTTCCGTAGGAATCGAGATACCAGCGTCCCGTCACGCCATCGGAGAACCGTGCGGTTCCGGCGGCGAGCGCGCCCGGCGGCACGACGGCGTCGGCTTCCACCGAAACGCCGCCGGCGGCTTCGTCCTGCGGCTGCGCCTGTCCGTTGTCCGCGTCCGTTTTCGCCGGTTCTTCTTTTTTTTCTTCCGGCGCGGACTGCGCGGCGAGGCTTATGCCTTTGTCTATCATGTAGAGACGCGTATCGAGGAATGTCGCGACGATGCCAAACTCCTCTTTGAGCCTGCGGCGCACTCCGCCGATGGATTCTCCGTCCGCGATCCATGCGCGGACGGCGTTTTCCTGTTCTTTCGATAGTTCCATTTTTCCGTCCTATTCGAACTGGTGATAGTAGAGAAGTCTCGTCCTGTGCGGCGCCTGCTGCTGCAGCGGCGGGCGCGGTTCGCGCCACACGAGCGCCACGGAGCGCGCGCCGAGCTGCGCCGGCGTGGAGCCGGTGTCCTCGCCGTTCACCATCTGCGGTTCGGCGCGGCAGAATACAAGGAAGAGCTGCTGGTCGTCGCCAAGGCAGTCGCGCCAGAATCCGTAGAGGAATTTCTTGTCGCACAGGTGCAGTTTTGCGGCGGCTCCGCCGCCTCCCAGATCCAGGCCGAGCATCTTTTCCGTATTCCCTTCCGAGAACCAGTCCCAGCCGTCGTAGACTTCGTACCATTCCGGCGCTTTCGCCCAGTCTGCGCCGTCGGACATCGCCTTTCTCCTGACATCGTCGAAAATGAACTTTGCAATTTTTTTCTGGTTTTCGCGCGTCATCACCGCGCCAGGGAATTCTTTTTTGAAGGAACTGTATCCGGGGGTGAACGTGTATTTCAAGGTCTGTTCGAGTTTTAGCGGCGTGCCTGAGTTTTTGTTGATGTTGTATCCCGCGCCCGCGCTCCACCAGTCGTAAGGAGTGTTCGCCACGAGCGCCAGACGTATCGGCGGCAGGTCGCTGTAGGGGTTGAGCCGCTGCATTCCGGTCTTCATGTTCACGACTCCGAGGGAATAGAGGTTGTCGGAAGCTTTCCCGCCCTGGTTGAACAGGCGGAACGTGCGCCAGAAGCATTTTCCGTCGGGGTGTGTGGAAGAATACGCGCCGCCTTTGTAGCGGTCCGGATTGTCGAAACAGTCCCAGCGCGGAATCATTCCGAATTCGGCTATCGACTGGAGGTTCGTGCAGTTGGAGACGGCCATGAATATATCGCTGTCGCGTCCGTCCTGGTTGAGGAATTTTTCCTTCCAGACGTTCAAAGGCGCCGTGCCGGGGGCGGCCGCCATCCAGTTCTCGGGCGCGTAGTTGTACCGCGGGTCGCACGCCACGACTGCGGTATTGCCGTAGGAAAAGCTCAGCGTGTTGTTCCCGCCGCCCATTCCGCCGCCCATGCCCATTCCGCCGCCCATGCCCATTCCGCCGCCCATTCCGCCGGAGACGGCCCCCATGCAAATCCACATCAACACGTCTTCAGGTTTCTCCTTCTGGCGGAAATAAAGCTGGGGGTATCCAAGCTCCTTGCCGCTTGCGATGAACCGTTCGGAGTCGTCGATATCGCGTTCGTTGTAGTTTTTGTCATCCTCAAGGCACGCCGGCACAAGATCGCAATACTTGCCGTCGTCTCCTTTTATGGCCACCCATACCGCGGTCCTGAAGACAAGCCCTCCGCCGAGAGCCTCCACAAGCGAGTTGATGTCCTTCAGTTGGAATTTCCCGGGCGCGAGGGGCGAACCGGCGGGATTCACGAGCAGGCATTCGTATTCGTAAGTGGCGGTCTTGCCCGGCTCGGCGGGCATTTTGATCTTGCGAAGGACGTCAATCTGCTTCCCGGAGCCGTCCGGCCTGAATCTTATGGACTGGAACGCTTCGTTTTCATCCGTCACGCCGTTTGACGGCACTGTTATCTTTTCCTCCGCCGCGAGTTTGAAAGTCCAGCTGCACTTTTCAAATCCCGGATTGACGCCGCCGCTTCCGCTCTTGCCGCACCTGTCGGGGTCGCCGACGGGGTATCCACCTTCGTAACCCTCAACGTCTTTATATTTGAGCCGCGAACTGTCGTTTGCTCCGTGCGCGCTCTCTATCCACACGCGGACGAACGCTTCGGCTTCGAAAGTCTTGCCCGCGAGATCTTCCGCATGTTTGAACGGGAACACCGTGGTCACACGGAGGTCTTTGAACGGCTTGTCCAGTTTAAGGGAGTATGTGGTGATGTCGTCGTTCCCGCCGCCGCTCTGGCTGCGCTGCACGGTGACGCCCTGCTCGTCCACGCCGAGTTCCACGGCGGCGACCATCGGCGCGCGCTCCGTGCAAGGCATCGCGAGGGACACGGGCGTGTCGTCCATGTCCAGATAGTCGAAGAGTATCGTGGCAAGTTCCGGGCCGTAGACTATCGGATCCTCCCCGTCGTCGCCTTTCGTGAGGTTAGCGCCGCTTTTCCAAGGCGTTCCGTTGGTTATTGTGCGTTTTTTGAAAATCTGCTTTATTGACATTTTGTCGTTGTTCTGCTTCCAAACATCGGCTTGGAACGGCTGGCCTTCCTCGTAGGCGAGGTTCGCGTAATAGCCCTTGCCGGGATTCTTTTCTTTCGGCCACCTGTTCGTGCTCCAGGAATCCGTGACGAACCATCCGCGCCGCGCGGACTTCAATATGTCGCCGTTTTCCAGATGGCTCGGCTCCTCCGCGCCTTCGTAGAAAAGGTTCGTCCTTCCCTTCGCCTTCCCCTGCCCGCCAAGGAGGTATTCGTAGTACGGAGAAAGCATCCCGAGTTCCTTGAAACTCGATTTCGTGGATTTCGCGAGCGCGGCGTTGAAGTCCATGAGCGAAACGAACGGCACGCCGGAACTGCCGCTGCCGCGGTTGTCGAGGAATTTCCCGAAGTCTTCGGCGGCGGCTCCGCTGTCGTCGCCGGGGTCGAATTTTTCGCCGCTGCCGTCCATCCACAGGTATGCGAGCGATATGCGGTCGAACGCGCCGGACGTGCGCGCCCCCGGGCGGAGTTTGTTCACGTCGAGAAAGTCGGACACGTTCAAGACCGTATATGCGCAACGGGCGATTTCGAAATTGAAACGCTGCCAGATCGCCGTGCTGGTATGCCGCGAATGCTGGCGCGCATCGTTCACCGCGGCGGGTGGGATGTACGCAAGTCCTTCCATCGAAAGCGTGGCCACGGTGTCGGTGAACCTTTCCACCGTCTTGCCTTTTGGATACAGAACGCGCCCCTTCCAACGGCCGGAAAGTTCGCCGAGACCCGGAAAGCGGTGCGCGAGATGGGCGTGGTCTTCGCCCTCGAATGATTCTTCTATGGCGTCCTTGGCGAAAGCCAGCGTGGCGCGGCAGAAGTGGCGCGTGGAAACAGAGTTTCTGTAGCCGGACGACGACAGCCGCTCCGTGCGCATATACACGGAAAACGCCACTGCGGAAACCAGCATGAACGATACGAAGCCCAGCACTATCAGCAGCGCCGAACCCTTGCGGCGGCTTCCCGCCGCCGCAAGCCTGCGGAGAAATCCGAGTTTCACTTGTCGCCCTCCCGCGATTCGTCGTCCGCGTCAAGCCTGTAGAAATTGGGGATGAACGTGGCGGACGTGATTTTCGACGATTTTTCCTTCAGCCGCACGTCCGATTCCTTCACCGTAACCCTGTACGGCGTGCCCCAGGGGTCGAGAATCCTGCCCGATTCGTCCACCGCCGCTTCGTAGAAGACCGGCAGCTTGTTGCCGTCGGAATCGTTGCCCTTGCCGAGTATGAAAGACAGGCTCTGCTCGGTGGCGTCCATCCTGTTCATCGTAGGGATGCGGTGGGTCTGTTCGGCGTTTTCGTACGCAAGGATGGCATGCGTGATTTCGCGCACTTCGGCGGTCGCTTTCGATATCCTGCTTTCGCGCATTGCGGTGCGGACGGCGGCCGTGAGGCTCGCCATCAGTATCGCCATCATGGCAAGCACGACCATCAGTTCGATCAGCGTGAAGCCGCCACGGTCGGATTTTCCGGCGCGGGGGAATCTCATAGGTTCCCTCCTTTGTCCTTCGGCCACGACGTTATGTCGTCTTCCGTGTCCCATTCTCCGTCGGGCCCTGCGGATTCCACCCCCACGACGTATGCTTTCGCGTCGGCGGTGGTGTCGAGCGCCTCCGAGATGCCGGGGACGGCGGGCGCTTTGCTTGAAACGCCGCTTTCGCCGCCTTTTACCGACGGCGTGGACGAGAACCCGCGCGCGGCGGATTTGCCTGTCGATGTTATGAACGAAGTGCCGCTCACCCACACGTGGCTCACGTACGCGCCGTCGCCGCCGCCGTCGATGCGCGGCAGATAATCGGCCGCGGAGCGCTGGTACGCGGCCATGTTGCGGCGCGCTTCGCGCAGGCCCCAAGCGCCGGCGTGGCCGTTGCGCCACGCAACGGCGGAAGCCGTGAACACCGACGTCAGCGCCAGGACGAGCATCCCGAAAAGCACGGCCGCCGCGAGAATTTCGATAAGCGTGAATCCGCGTTTTTCCGCGCACGGCGCGGTTTTCTGAATGTCTGCGGTCTTCATTTGTCGGGATTCCCCTGGAAGGAGACTTCGGTGTAGTAGATCGGCTGCGCGAGAAGCATTCCCGGCAGGCGCGACACGCGCGCCGACAGCCCGACCTTGTTGGCCTTCGGCCGCGTGAGGACGAGGCCGGCGCAGAGATTGCCCGAGAGTTCGGGGAACTGGGGCGAAAAACCGTTGTTGCCGCCCGCGTTCATCAGTATGTCGAACACTTCCTTGGCCTTGGCGTTCTGCGCGCTCCGGCTCTTTTCATGATAGTCGTACCATCCGTTCGCCGGCGTGCGGGTGAGCGCATTCCATTTGGACCACGGCATGTTGGTGGACGAAAGGACGGCGGCCGCCTGGTTCAGCATGGCGTCCGCCGCAGCCGCACCGGCGACGTCCTCGCGCGACTGCTCCGTCTCTCTGAACGCGAACGGGTACAGTCCCACGAGTATCAATATGCCGACGGCCATCACGAACACGGCCATCGTCACTTCCATCAGCGTGAATCCGTATTTCGAGCGTCCTGCCATGTCAGTCCTCGTCCTTCACTTCGTCCGTCATCCAGTGCCGCGTGGGCGTAACCGTTCCGTTGCCGCCGCCTGTGTTCTGGCAAAGGGAAATCTTTATGGAAGTTTCCTGTCCGGTCTTTCCGTCCGGACCGAACACTATGGGTTTCACCGGCTCGTTTTTGACGCGCGAGCCCGAAGTCGGCTTGTCGGTCCCGAATATGAAGCCGGCGGGCAGTTCTATCACCGACACCTCCACGGCGTACGGATCGCCCGGCGCCCATCCGCCGGACAGGTATCCGCCGCCTATGACGAACGCATATCCCGGGATGACTCTGGTTATGGCGTCGTTGCCTTCTTTTTCTTCGAGCGCGCTTTGGGTGACGAGCGTTTCGTCCGCGTGTTCCACCGAGACTTCGAACACCCGTTCGCCCACGACGGAAAAATCGCTTCCCTTGGGCGCGTCGAGCGGATTGCGCGGCAGCCGGTACAGACGGAATCCGTTTCCGGGATTCGAGGGGTTCTTGGTCGTCTGGAACGACTGGTTCAGGTCGTAGTATTCGTCCACGAGGTATTTCCCGCGCACTGCGGAGACCCTGCCGGCCATGCGCACCACGCTGATCACGCCGCGCACGACTTCATTGTCGTACTGTGTGCCGCTTTTGAGCAGTTCATTGCGGAAAAACACCGCAGTGCGCGTTTGCGTGGACGATGCGCGCTGCTTGGCCATGCGGATGGCGGACGATACCGTTTCGCGGGCGCCGCGCACGGCGAGCGAACGCGTCGCGCCGTAGTATCCGGCTATGGACGCGGATGCGAGTATGCCCATGATGCCCATCGAAACGAGCAGTTCGATGAGCGTGAAGGCGCGCGAAGCCGCCGCCATATGTGCGCAACGCGGTTTCATTCGTCGTCCTCGTCCCCGTCCCCGTAGTTGAGTTCCGTTGTTCCGTCGGTATCGAAAATCGTCACGGTCTCGTCTTCTTTTTCGTAGTCGATGTTGTCTTTTTTGGACGTGCGCACGTAGTAGAAGTAGATGGCGTCGGTCCTGGCGTTGTAGCCAAGGTAGTGCTTGCGGAAGGAAGCGTCGCCGCACATGTAGCCCCACGCCTCCGGAACGAGTCCTTCCCTTTTCGCGTCGGAGTACTGCATGACATCTCCGCCGGGAACGCGCACGTAGAGCGTTGATATGTCCATCAGCGTGTGGCCTTTTTCCGATTCGGAAACGAGTTCGTCGATTACGCGTTTCGTGGCTTCGTCCCCCAGCGGAATCCTGGAGCTCTGGCCGGGGGTTGTCCCGTAGTTCGCGAATTTCTGGATCGCGGCGGGGTACTCGCCGTGTTCCGCC
>CACYEO010000063.1 GCA_902773475.1 uncultured bacterium
AAAACAACGAGCGCGCGCCAAAGGAAAGTTGTTTCAAACAGTTGTTTCCCATAATCAAAAAGCTATGCGGTGAATTACGCAGATGCGGCTTCAATTTTGTAGAGCCGACAATTTTGACTGACAAAATTGTCTGATTTTCGTATTTTTTGCTTTTCCCCGCGTTTGGCATGGTTTGTGCTGATAAAGGCAGGCGGAATGTTATCCGCCAGTCCGTTGCTTTGACCTGCGCGGACAAGACCTCTTACCGGGATTTTACTGGCGTTAGTTCCGGTTTGGCGGGCGGCGCGAGTGCGCCGTCCGTTTGTTTTCCTTCGAGGCACTGCATGACGGGCGGAAAGAGAATACGCCACCCCTATTGCCTATTGCCTATTGCCTATTCCCTATTGCCTACTGCCTACCCCCTATCCCCTATTCCCCATTCCCCACTCCCTATTCCCTATTCCCTACTGCCTATTGCCTATTGCCTTCCCTACTCCCTATTGCCTACTCCCTATTGCCTACTGCCTATTGCCTATTCCCTACTGCCTATTGCCTTCCCTACTCCCAATTTATGGTAAACTGCGCGCGTATGAAAAAAGCGATAATCACTGTAGTCGGCGCCGACACCGTCGGAATCCTCGCCAAGACTTGCACCTACCTGGCCGAAAACGGGATAAACATCCTCGATATTTCGCAGACTGTCGTGCAGGGCTATTTCAACATGATGATGGTTGCGGACCTGTCGAAGGCTTCGCGTCCGTTCGGCGAAATCGTCGAAGGGTTCGCCAGAATCGGGGAAGAGCTGGGGCTTCAGATCAAGTGCCAGAAGGCTGAGATTTTCGAGAAGATGCACCGGATCTGAGAGCCGCGCGCGTACGGGGTTGCGAACCATGATCAACATCAGCGAAGCCATCGAAACGAACAAGATGATCCAGGACGAGAACCTGGACGTGCGCACGATTACGATGGGGGTGTCTCTCCTCGATTGCGCCGATTCGAATCTCGAAACCTGCTGCGCCAATATCTACGCGAAGCTTCTGCGCTGCGCGGGGCGGCTTGTGAAGACGGGCTGCGAAATCGAGCGCGAATTCGGAATTCCGATCGTCAACAAGCGCGTCTCGATCACTCCGGCGGCGCTTGTCGGCGCGGCGTGCTGCCGCAGCCCGGAGGACTTCGCGGAAATCGCGCGCACTCTCGACCGCGCGGCGCGCGATCTGGGCGTGAACTTCCTCGGCGGATTTTCCGCCATCGTATCCAAGGGCATGACGCCGGCGGATGAAATGCTCATACGCTCGATCCCCGAGGCCATGGCCTGCACGGAGCGCCTGTGCTCCAGCGTAAACGTGGGTTCCACGAAAACGGGCATCGACATGGACGCCGTGCGGCTGATGGGCGAGATCGTGAAAGCGACGGCCGAGCGCACGAAAGACACGGACTCTTCGGGATGCGCGAAACTCGTGGTGCTTTGCAACGCGCCCGACGACAATCCGTTCATGGCGGGCGCGTTCCACGGCGTCTCGGAAGGCGACGCCGTGATAAACGTCGGCGTGAGCGGGCCGGGAGTTGTGAAATACGCGCTCGCGCAGATTCCGGACGCGGATTTCGAGACGCTGTGCGAAACGATCAAGCGCACTGCGTTCAAGATAACCCGCGTGGGGCAGCTCGTGGCGCAGGAGGCGTCGCGCAGGCTCGGCGTTCCGTTCGGCATAATCGATCTTTCGCTGGCGCCGACCCCGGCGATCGGGGATTCCGTGGCGGACATACTTGCCGAAATCGGCCTGGAGCGGCCCGGCGCGCCGGGCACCACGGCGGCGCTCGCCCTCCTGAACGACCAGGTCAAGAAAGGCGGCGTGATGGCGGGCTCGTACGTCGGCGGACTCTCCGGCGCGTTCATCCCGGTTTCCGAAGACCAGGGCATGATCGACGCCGTCGAAGCCGGCGCGCTCACGATCGAAAAACTCGAAGCGATGACCTGCGTCTGTTCCGTGGGGCTGGACATGATCGCCGTGCCCGGCGACACGTCCGCCGATACGATAGCCGGCATCATAGCGGACGAAGCGGCGATCGGCATGGTCAACCAGAAGACCACCGCCGTGCGCATCATTCCCGTGTGCGGCAAGTCCGCCGGAGACACCGTCGAATTCGGCGGACTCCTCGGCCACGCCCCCGTCATGCCCGCGAACAGGTTCGACTGTTCGCGCTTCGTCGGCAGGAAGGGCCGCATTCCCGCCCCGATACACAGTTTCAAGAACTGACGCGCGGCCGCCGCGTTCGCGCAACGCGCCGCCGTTATGGTATAATAACCGCCTATGAACATTCTAAAATTCCTTTTCGGCACCAAGAACGACCGCGAATTGAAGAAGATCCGCCCCATAGTGGCGGAAATCAACCGCATTGAAGCGGACTACGAATCGCGCCATTTCACCGCCGCCGACTATCCGGCCAAGACCGCGGAGTTCCGCGAGCGCATCAAGAACGGAGCCTCGCTCGACGACATCCTGCCCGAAGCCTTCGCGCTCGTGAAGAACGCCTGCCGCCGGCTTGTCGGCACCACTGCGGAAGTGTGCGGCCACACGCTTACGTGGGACATGGTCCCCTTCGACTGCCAGCTCGTGGGCGGCATCGCCCTGCACCAGGGCAAGATAGCCGAAATGCAGACCGGCGAAGGCAAGACGCTCGTCGCCACCCTTCCGATGTACCTCAACGCGCTTTCGGGGAAGAACGTCCACCTCGTGACGGTGAACGACTACCTCGCCCGCCGCGACGCGACGTGGATGGGGCATCTGTACAAGTTTCTCGGCCTCACCGTGGGCTGCATCCAGAACACGATGGACAGCGCCGAGCGCCGCGAACAGTACGCCTGCGACATCACATACGGCACCAACAGCGAATTCGGCTTCGACTATCTGCGCGACAACGGCATGGCCATCCAGCCCGACCAGGTCGTGCAGAACGGCCACACGTTCGCGATCGTGGACGAAGTGGACTCGATCCTGATAGACGAGGCGCGCACGCCGCTCATCATTTCCGGCCCGGCCACGGTCTCCACCAGCGCGCAGTACATCGCGATGCGTCCGCTCGTGGACAATCTCGTGCGCCACCAGATCCAGCAGTGCAACGGGTTCGTCGCGGAAGCGAAGAAACTCATCGCCGAAGGCGACGAGGAAGGCGCCAAGCGCCGCATCTACCAGGTGTTCCACTCCACGCCCAAGCACAAGCAGCTTCTGCACCTCTTCGAAGATCCGGCGATCCGCAAGCTCCACGAGACCGTGGAAATGCAGATGCTTTCGGAAATGCGCAAGGAAGAGGCGATCCGCCTGCGCGAGGAGCTGTTCTTCACGATAGACGAGCGCACCCGCGAAGTGGCCCTCACGGACAAGGGCTGCGACAGGATGAACCCGCAGGATCCCAAGATGTTCGTTCTGCCCGACCTCGCCGCCGCGATGTCGGAAATCGACGGCGACAAATCCCTCACCGACGCCGAGCGGCAGGAACGCCACCGCGCCGTGCAGAGCGATTTCATGGTGCGCTCCGACCGCGTCCACGTGGTGGACCAGCTTCTGCGCGCGTACTGCCTCTACGAGAGGGATGTCGACTACGTCGTCCAGGACAACCACGTCTACATCGTGGACGAATTCACCGGACGCATACTCCCCGGCCGCCGCTGGTCCGACGGCCTCCACCAGGCGGTCGAGGCCAAGGAGCGCGTGGAGATCGAAAAAGAGAGCCAGACCCTCGCCACGATCACGATACAGAACTATTTCCGCCTGTACAAGAAGCTCGCCGGCATGACAGGCACGGCGGAGACCGAGGCGCGCGAATTCAAGGACATCTACAAGCTCGACGTCCTCACGATCCCCACCAACCGCCCGGTCCGCCGCATAGACGGAAACGACCAGATATACCGCACCCAGCGCGAGAAGTTCCGCGCGATAATCGAAGAAGTGCGCGCCCGCCACGAGGCCGGACAGCCCGTGCTGCTCGGCACCGTGTCGGTCGATACGAGCGAAATCCTTTCGCGCATGCTCCGCATGGCGCACATCCCCCACGAAGTGCTGAACGCGAAAAACCACGCCCGCGAGGCGGAGATCGTCGCGCTCGCCGGACGCGCCGGATCGGTGACCATCGCCACGAACATGGCCGGCCGCGGCACGGACATCAAGCTCGGCCCCGGCGTGATAGACCTGCCGCAGGAAGTGGTCAAGTCCGGCCTCACGCTTTCCGACAAGATCCCCGGCTCTCCCAAAACCATCCGCCAGCTGCTCGAAGAAAAGCCGCAGGGCCTGCACGTCATCGGTTCCGAACGCCACGAGTCCCGCCGCATAGACCGCCAGCTGCGCGGCCGCTGCTCGCGCCAGGGCGACCCCGGAAGCTCGCAGTTCTTCGTTTCCCTCGAAGACGGCCTCATGCGCCTTTTCGGCGCGGACCGCATCGCCGGCATCATGACGCGCCTCGGCATGAAGGAAGGCGAAGTCATGGAGCACCGCTGGCTGAACAAATCTGTCGAGCGCGCCCAGCGCCGCGTCGAGCAGCAGCACTACGCCATCCGCAAGCGCACGCTCGAATACGATGACGTGATGAACAAGCAGCGCTCGATCGTGTACGATCTGCGCGGCCAGATTCTCGCCGGCGACCCCGAAACCGTGCACCGCACGATTCTCGACGTGTTCGAGGATCTCGTCCGCATACAGTGCGATGCGTACCTGTCCAGCGAAAAGGACGCGGGCGTCGACGATTTCATGTCGTGGCTCGGCGTGACGTTCCCCGTCGCGGTGCCGCGCGAAGAGATCGAAAAGCTCGCCGGTTCCGCCGAGGCCGCCGGAGACCTCGTCTTCGGCCGCGTGAAGGCCGCCTACGAGGAGAAATGCGCGCTCGAGGATCCCGACGTCCTTCCGCTCATGGAGCGCGGGGTGTTCCTGCAGTGCATCGACCGCCAGTGGCAGGACTACCTGCGCGCGATGGACGACCTGCGCCACGGCGTGAATCTGCGCGCCTACGGTCAGCGCGATCCGCTCATAGAATACAAGCGCGAAGCGTTCGACATGTTCGAGCATCTTTTGAATTCCATAAAGACGCAGGTCGCGAACATGGAGTTCCGCGCGACAACCGCGCAGAACGTGCGCCGCATGATGGCGGAAGCCCAGGCCGCCGAGGCGCGCGCGCGCGCCGTGCGCCCCGATCCCCTCAAGGGCGGCGCGGACGCGGAGCCGCCGCCGGAGGAGAAAAAGCCCGTGTCGCGCGAAGAGGCGATTTCCGGGACTTTCGCTTCGATGATGGCCGACGGGCTGCCGCCCGGCGCGCCCGTGCCGCGCCGCATGCCGCCGCCGCCGGCCGCACCGGCCGCGCCGCGCAAGAAAGTCGGCCGCAACGAGCCGTGCCCGTGCGGTTCCGGAAAGAAGTACAAGAACTGCTGCGGAAAGGCCGGCGCGTAGGCCGGACGCGCGGCCGAAGAAAAATTGTCAGTTCCGCGCCCCGCATCTTCCTTGCTTGGTTGCGAAACCAAACGAGAACGCAAAACCAGAAAAAAAGAAAGGCAGGCAACCCATGAACTTCAACAAAGCGAAAAAAGCGATCGCCCTTGTTCTCGCCGCAGCCATGGCGGCGGCTCCGGCCACGGCTTTGGCGAGAGGCCGCGTCGTATCCCCCGGACGCGGCGTTCCCCCCGCAGCCTACCGCGGCGGCGGCAGGTATGGCGGCGGCAGGCACGGCGGCGGCCCCGTCCATCACCACACCCGTTATCGCGGAAGCCACCACGGACGCGAAGCTGTCGGCATCGGCGCCGGAATCCTCGGCGCGGGTCTCATCCTCAATGCGGTCGCCGAAGCGTGCCGCCCCGAACCGACGGTCGTCACCACTCCTGTCGTCACCACCCCGGTCGTCACAACGCCGGTCGTCACGACTCCCGTCGTCACAACTCCTGTGGTGACGACGCCCGTGGTCGTCGCTCCCACATACGTGAACCAGACGCAGCAGACCTGGGTGGAAGGCCGCTGGATCGATCAAGTCCTTCCCGACGGGCGCGTAACGCGCGTCTGGCAGGAAGGCCACTATGAAACGGTCACCGTGCCTGTGCGCGTGAACTGACCGGGCTTTCAGAGCCTACCGGCGAAATCGGCGTAGCCGAACGACCTTACGGTCTCGGTTGCGCCGTTTTCGCGTCTTATGGCGATGTCCGGCAGATTTACGCCGTTGAAGGTGTTGTTTTTCACCATCGAATATATCGCCATGTCTTCGAAAACCACAGGATCGCCTTCCTCGAGCGGCGCGGCGAACGAATACGTGCCGATTTCGTCGCCGGCGAGGCATGTAGGACCGCCGAACCGGTAGACGAACCCGCCTTGCGGGGGCGGCTGCGTGGCGGAAACGGTTTTCGCGCCGGAAACGCGCGGGGTGTACGGCATTTCCAGCACGTCCGGCATGTGGCAGGCGGCGCTCGTATCGAGTATCGCGTTGGAAATTCCGTCTTCGTCCGGCGGCTGTATTTCAAGGACGCGCGATTCGAGCGTCCCCGCGTTCAGCGCCACCGCCTCCCCCGGTTCAAGATACACTGCGAGATTGGGATGCCGCGCGCGGAAATCTTCGACGAGCCTGACGAGTCCGTCCGTGTCGTAGCCGTCTTTCGTGATGTGGTGCCCGCCGCCGAAGTTCACCCATTTCATCCCGGGAAGCAGGAAGCCGAATTTTTCTTCGAACCCTGCGAGGACCTTGCGCAGTTCATCCAGACCCTGTTCGCACAGGCAGTGGAAGTGCAATCCTTCGATGTCCGCCTGAAACGCTCCGCCGTCCGCACCGGCGAGGGCGGCCTTCAAGTCTTTGAGTTTCGTTCCGAGCCGCGAAGACGGACGGCACGGGTCGTATGCCGGCGTCGTTGCGACAGATGTTTCCGGATTTACGCGCAGTCCCGCCGAGACGCCGCGTTCGCGCGCCTTCCCTGCGTAGAGCGCGGCCTGGCGGGGCGAATTGAACACTATGTGGTCGACAATCCCGAGCAGTCCGTCGATCTCCTCCGGCGCGTAGGCTGGAGAGAATACGTGCGTTTCGCCGCCGAAGAAATCGTGTCCGTGGCGGGCCTCGAAAAGCGAACTCGCAGTTGTCCCGGCGAGATATCCGGCGCAGAGCGGATAGACTGCGGTGCAGGAGAACGCCTTTTGGGCCAGAAGGATCTTTGCGCCGGAGCGCGCGGAGACGTCCTTCAGGATTTCAAGATTCCGCCTGAGCGCTTTTTCATCGATGACGTACCTTGGCATTTCGCACTGCCTTTCCGCGGAACCTGCGCGTTTACGGGCTGTAAACAAAAACCCCGCGTATGCGGGGCTTTGCAGAATGGTGGTGGGACAAGGATTCGAACCTTGGAAAGCATAGCTAGCAGATTTACAGTCTGCCCTCGTTGACCACTTGAGTATCCCACC
>CACYEO010000064.1 GCA_902773475.1 uncultured bacterium
ATGCGGAGAGCGCCCTCAAGATCGCGAAGTGGCTCAAGACGCAGAAGAAGGTCGCGTGGGTCAATTTCGCGGGGCTTCCCGGCTCCAAGTACGCGAAGCTTCTCAAGAAGCAGTTTGACGGACCTTCGCCGTGCGGCGTCCTGACGTTCGGCATCAAGGGCGGGCGCAAGGCGTCGATCAAGTTCATGGACTCGCTCAAACTTGTCGGCATAGTCACGCACGTCGCGGACGCGTGGAGCTGCGTCCTCCATCCGGCGTCGCACACCCACCGCCAGCTTACCGATGCGCAGCTCAAGGCGGCCGGGATTCCGCCGGATCTCATAAGGCTTTCGGTCGGCCTTGAAGACCCCGAAGACATAATCGCCGATCTCAGGCAGGCGCTCGAGACCGTCAAGTAGCCGATACGATCCGTCCCGGTCTATGATAGAACTGCGCGGCATATCATTCTCTTACGGCTCCGCGCCGGTTCTGCGCGGAGTGTCGTTCCGCGCGGAGGCCGGCGAGGTCGTGGCGCTCGCCGGAGCCAACGGCGCCGGCAAGACCACGCTGCTCAGAATCGCGGCGGGCGTTTTCCTGCCCGATTCCGGCGAGGTGCTGTCGAACGGGCAGTCCGCGGCGGCCGATCCGGTGCGGCACCGCAAATCCGTCGGCTACATGCCGGAGGCGGACATCCTTGCGGACGACATGACCGTAAAGGCGTTTCTCAAGTTCCGCGCCCGCCTGAAAGGCGAACGCGTGGTGCGCGTGCGCCGCAGGGTGCTTGAAACGGCTGCGGTGTGCGGTCTGGGCGGAATGCTCGACGCGCCGCTCAATTCGCTCTCGCGCGGGAACCGCAGGCGGGCCGCGCTCGCCGACGCCGTTTTGATGCGTCCCCGCCATGTTCTGCTCGACGATCCGTTCGCCGGGCTGGACCCCGAGGGCCGCGCTTCGGCCGCCGCCGCGATAGCCGCGCTGCGCCCCCACAGCGCGTTCGTCTGCGCCGCGCACGAATTCGACGCGATCGCAGCCGTGGCCACGCGCGTGGTCGTGCTGGCTGGCGGCGTCGTGGCGGACGATTTTCCGGTGGCGCCCGGGATGGGGGCCGCTGAAATACGCGAGCGCGCGGCCGCCGCGCAGTCGAAAGGCGGCGCGGCGTGAAGACAGTGCGTCTCGTGTGCGCGCGCACGCTTTCGGCGGCGCGCTCCTATTATTCCGCGGGAATCGCCGCCGCGCTGTTCCTGTCCGTCTCCACGGTGCGCTTTGCGCTGTCGCTCGACGGCGGCTCCCACCTTCCCGTGCAGGCGCTGTGGGCCGCGGCCGCCGCGCCCATCCTGCCGTTCCTCTGCGTTGTGGCCACCATGCGCCTGTGGACGCGCGAGCGCGAGTCCGGCGCTCTCGAACTGTTTCTTTCCGCGCCCGTTTCCGTGCGCGCCCTCGCTGTAGGGAAATTCGCCGGCGCATGGGTGTCGATCCTGACCGTGCTCGTGCTCTACCTTGTCGCGCCTCTCGTGTTTCTGCCGTTCTTCGGCGGCGCGCGCGCGGGATTCTCCTCGTACGCATGGGGCTTCGCCGGCCTTGCGCTCCAGGCCGCGCTGTGGTGTTCGGCCGGGTGCTTCACGAGCGCGTTCTGCAAGCATTCGTCATCCTCCGGGGCCGCTTCGCTGCTCGTCACCGTGTGCCTTCCGTACGCGGCGTTCCGCGCTGTGCTCGCCTGGGCTCCGGAATTGCGCGCCTCCATCGGCGACTTGCCGCAGGTGGAGTTCGCGATCGACGCCGCAACCGGGTTTTTCCCCGCCGCGTCCGTCGCCGTCTGCGTGTTTTTCACGGCTGCGTTCCTTTCCGCCGCCTCCCATTCTGTGGAAAGCCTGCGCTGCGCGGGACGCGGCACGCGCCATTTGCGCGCGATGCACCATGCCTGCTCCTTGCTCGGTTTCGTCCTTGCCGCGCTCGCTTCCGCGGTTTTCGCAAGAACAGGGATGGCCTGGGAGTCCGCGCCGCTCGGCAAGGAGGATTCCGCGTTCATGCTGCGCGCGTTCGATTCGGCGCGCGGCGGAGTGCGGGCGGTATGTTTCATGCGGCGCGCCGACCCGCGGCACCACGCGGCGGCGCGCGTCCTGCGCGGACTGTCCGACGCCGCGCGCAGGCACGGGGCGGACGTCGAAACCGTGTTTGCGGATCCTGACTGGGACTTCGGCATTGCTTCCGCGCTTTCGCGCGACGGAATACCCGAAGGCTCGATCGTGTTCGAGCGCGCGAGGCGCCGCATATCGATTCCGGCGCAGGAGCTCTTCGGCGGCGGGACTTCGAGGATCCGCGCCGGCGACATCGACCGCGCCGTGCGCGTCTGCGCGAGCGCCGTCTCCAACCTCAAGCCCCGGCGCGGCCACAATGCGATCTATGCGCTCGCCGGCCACGGCGAATCGTCGTTCTCCGACCAGGGCGTGTACGGGTTGGGGCGTTTCGCCCGCTGGCTCAGGTACGACGGCTTTGCCGTGAAGACGCTCGACCTGTCTTCGGTCCCGTCCGTTCCGTCCGACTGCTGCGCCGTGGCGGTGTGCGGCGCCCGCGGAACGCTCACAGAAGGCGAGACCGCCAAGCTCGACGCCTATCTCCAGAACGGAGGCCGCCTGCTCGCTTTCGTCCTGCCGCGCCCCGGCGCCGGGCTTGCCCCGTATTTGCGCCGCTGGGGATGCCGCGTGACGTCCGCAGTCGCGGTCACCCCTCCCCCGATGTCCGGGACGTCGGTCAAGACTCCGGTGGACGGGGACCATCCTATAGCAGGCCCTCTCCACGGATCGTCGCTGTTTTTCGAGCAGGCCGCGGTTCTCGAACCGGAAGGCGCCGGCGGCCCCGAGGCGGACCGCATGGTGTTTGCGCCTCTCGCAAGCACGTCGGAAGACTGCTGGGGGGAAACGGATCTCGCCGCCAGGCCGTGGATGTGGAATCCGGACGCGGAACCGCGCGGCGGAATGGTTCTTGCCGCTGCGCTCGAGCGCGGCGGCTCCGCCGGCGCGGATCTCGCGTTCCGCCCCGTCCGCATCGTGGTGGTCGGCGACGCGGGGTTCGCAATGAACTCTTCGCTTGAAAAACGCGGCAGCGCGAACCTCGATTTCATGCTCAACGCCGTCAGATGGCTTGCAGGCGCGGAAACCGCCGCGCCTCCTCCCGATCCCGCGCCCGCGCCGCCGTGCGGATACAGACGCTGGGGATTCCTTTCCGCCGGCGCGTTTGCGTTTCCGTTTGCGGTTCTGGCGTTTACGGCGTTCCGCGCCTTCCGCACGAAGAAAGGCCTCAGGCGATGAATCCGTACAAAAACGCCGCCATCCTCCTCGCGGCATCGATCGTGTGCCTGTTCATGCTGTGGATCCAGTCCATCGGAACGGCTCCCGCCCCGCTCGCGGATTTCCGCGTAGACTGGACTGCCGAGGAGATAGACGCTTTGGAAATAGAGCGCGGCGGCGTCACTGCCGCAGCGCGGCGGAATTCCGGAGGATGGCGGCTGTCCGGGCCGTTTGAAGCCCGCGCCGATTCCGCCGCCGTCGATCGCGCCGTGGATGCGGCGGTGTCGCTTGAACCTTCCGCCGCGGTTTCATTCAAGGAACTCCGCAAGATGGACAGAACCATCTCGGAGTTCGGACTTTCCCCCGCCGCGTTCGCAGTGACAATCCGCAGCGGCCGCGCCGTGAAGAAGTATTTCTTCGGGTCCCGCACGCCCGACGGCTCTTCCGTGTATGTGCGCGCGGCCGACATCGACGCGGTCTTCACCGTTCCCGCGAAATCCATCGAGGCGTTCCCCATGTCGTCCGACGGCTTCCGCGACCGTTCGCTCGTGCGCATCGATGCGGAGAAGGTGACCGGGTTCGAAGTGAAGGCGCCTGACATGCCGTTTCTGCGCGTGGCGCGCGGAGCGCGCGGATGGCGCATCGAGCAGCCTGAAAGCGCGGCCGCCGCGCAGGAGGCCGTGGCCGCCGCGCTTGCGCGCATCGAATCCGCCCGCGCCGAGTCGTTTGTGCTTCCGTCCGCCGGATCCGTTCCGGGGACGGGCGTGCTCAGGCCTTCGGAACTCGCTCCCTACGGTCTTTCCGGCCGGGACGTTGTGCGAATCGCGATACGCAGCGGACGCGACGTGTCTGAAATATCTTTCGGGGGGCCGGTCGCCGGCGCGACGAATCTCGTCTATGCGCTCGTCCACGACGGAACGGCCGTGGTCGCGGCGGATGCTTCCGCCGCCGCGCTGTTCTCCGGCGGGGCTAAAACATTCCGCGACACGCGCCTTTTTCCGCTTGACGCCGATCCCTCCAGCGTGACATTCTCGTCCGGCGGCAAGATATGGACGGTCGCGAAAGACGCGTCGCGCCGCTGGCGCATGATCTCGCCCTCGTCCGCGCCTGCGGACGATGCCGCGGTCGCGTCCATCGTGGATTCCCTGCTGCGGCTCAGGGAGGAAGACGTGTCCGGCGCCGGCGCGCAGGACGGAGTGCGCGTGTCCGTGACGCTCGCCCCGCCGTACGGCGCGCAGCCCGCGTTCACCGTCTCGCCCGAGTCGTTCGGCGGCATACAGGCGCTCGACGCGATGCGGTCCAGAACCGTCCTCGCGCTCGACGAATCGCTCGTGTCGAAAATCACGGCGGTGTCCGGCGGCGTGACCAATTCCATAGTCAGGAACGCCGTTTCGGGCGGGTGGAGCATCCAGCGGAGCGAAGGCGAACCCGCGCCGGACACCAGACGGATCGAACGGCTCGACGCTTTCATGCGCGCCGTGGCCAATGTCGAGGCCGCAGCCGTGGAGAGCCTTTCGCCGACGCCGGACGACCGCCGCAGATTCGGGTTCGATTCTCCGTTTGCCGTGATAACGATAGACATGTCGTCCGGCGAATCCCTGCGCAAGAACCTTGTCATCGGGGCGCGCACCGGCGGCGGCAGGTACGCGACGGTCGGCGGCACGGACGCCGTGTTCGCCTTGTCTGCATCGACCGCCGAAGCGCTGACCGGGCTTTTCGCGAACTGACCGCCGCGATATGCGCTTGACATCCGGCATGTATAACCCTAAAATCGGCACATGAAATTTTTCGACAAATTCGGCGTTGTCTTCTGCGCGCTCGGCGTGTCCTGCGTGGTATGCGCCGGGTATGTCATCTGCAAGCCGAAGATCGACAGGGTCGGCGCCTTGAAAGAGCGCCGCGACGCGATCCGCGAGCGCATAGCCGCCAAGCGCGCGGAGATCGACAGGCTCAAGGAATACAGCGAGCGCTTTGCGAAGGATCCTGTTTTCGTGGAGGCGGTCGCCCGCAGGAACCGCAGGGTCTATCCCGGCGAAATCGTGTTCATCCACGAAGACTGAACGTCCGAAGTGCGGTTTCTCCGTTTTATCGCGGGCATTGCGATGCTTCCGGCGGCGTGGGGCGCGGCGGCGTCTCTCGCCGTTCCGTTTTCCGCCGGTTCCGGCGCGGGCGGCGTATATGCCGTGGCCAGCTGCGGCGCGGGGTTCGTCTTTTTCGGGATGGTCTGGTGTTTTCTTCCGCGTCCGGTCCGGGCGTACGTTTTCGCGCACGAACTTTCCCACGCCGTCGCCGGAATAATCTGCGGCGCGAAGATCGGCAGGATGAAGGTTTCAAGTTCCGGAGGGTCGGTGCAGGTGTCGAAGTCGAATTTCTTCATAACGCTTGCGCCTTATTTCTTCCCGCTTTACGCCGCAGTCCTCGCGGCGGCCGCGGTCGCGACGCGTCTGGCCGCCGGCGAACTGCCGTTTGTCCCCGCGTGGCTTTTCGCGGCCGGGTTCCTGTGGGGGTTCCACGTCTGCTTCACTTTTTCCGCGCTTCGCACGCGGCAGCCGGACATCGAGGAATACGGCAAGACGCTTTCATGGACTTTCATATTCACCGCAAACGCGCTGCTGCTCGCGTTCTCCCTGTCCGCGGCGGCGTCCATGCCGCTGCGCGCGACGGCGCGCGCGGCGGTTTCCGCTTCGGCGGAGGCGTATTCCGCGATCTGGCGCGCCTGCCGCGGTTTGGCGGCGGAGGCGTGCGCTTCTTTCCGTTAAAAAGCGGCGGCCCCTTCCGCGATGGCGGAAGAGGCCGTTTGCCGGGCGGCGGCCTGCGTCAGCCGAGCTTGCCGTCGGAGCCGAGGACGTCCACGATCTTGTGGATGTACATCTTCTTCATGTTCTCGCGCGCGGGGCCGAGATACTGGCGCGGATCGAAGTGGCCGGGGTTCTCCGCGAAATACTTGCGGATGGCCGCGGTCATCGCAAGGCGCGAGTCGCTGTCGATGTTGATCTTGCAGACCGCGCTCTTGGCCGCTTCGCGGAGCTGTTCTTCGGGAATGCCGACCGCGTCCGGGAGCTTGCCGCCGTACTTGTTGATCGTGTCGACTTCGTCCTGCGGGACGGAGGAAGAACCGTGGAGGACGATCGGGAAGCCGGGGAGCTTCTTTTCGATCGCGTGCAGCACGTCGAACGCCAGCGGCGGCGGAACGAGCTTGCCGGTCTGCGGGTCGCGGGTGCACTGTTCGGGGGTGAACTTGTACGCGCCGTGGC
>CACYEO010000065.1 GCA_902773475.1 uncultured bacterium
ATGTCGCCAAAACGATGGCTTCCGACGCGATGTGCGACGCGCTTGACGCCGTTCCGGCCGGCAAGCGCCCGTACGCGAAAGGCGTGAAGTGCGAAAACCCGCGCGCGACGGAGCGCGGCGGAGAAACGCGGGTGGTTTCGATGCTCGCGGCGAAAACCGGATGGAGGGCGCCGCTCGAACTTCACATGGCGAAATCCGAAAACGGTTGGATCGTGACAGGCCCCGAAAGCTCTCTCAAGACGCTTCTGTCGGTCCCGTCCGACCCCGACGGCCGCGAAGAAGAGACGGAAGAGGAGCCCGACGCGGACTGAACGCCCGCGCGCGGCGGCGTCAGCCGCGGCGGCGAGAGGAAACCGCGGCCTTCAGTTCCTTCCCGAAGAGCGCGAGCATGACGACGGACGCGACCGCGGCGGCGACCGCGCCTTTCACGACGAACCCGGCGCGCCCGGGCGACGGCGCAAACGAGGCCGCCTGCCACGACGCCGCAGCAAGCGCGACGGCAAGCAGCGCGAACGCGCCCTGCATCCGCCAGTAGCGCACCGCCTCCCTGCGCGTGAAGAACCGCGTGAACACTACATGCGCCTCCCAGGGAATCTGGATGAACACGTAGGAAAGGATCGTGGATAGTATCACGCCGTCGAGCTTGTACTCGTCGGGCAGATACAGCACGAACGATATGTTCATCGCGAGATTCGCAAATGCGCCGGCGACAGGCTTCCATCTGTCCTCGCGCCAGAGCCCGGCGGCCCCCTTGAACGTAAGCAGCGTCTGGCGCGACTGGTTCACGCAGAAGTAGACCGTCATCAGGAACGGCGTGGCCGCATGGCGCACGAGCGCGGGATCGCCTTTCGCCCACATCTCGATGAAAGGCTGGTACGCGGCGAACATCACTGCGGCGCACCACGCCACCGTGACGAGCGACAGGCGCGTCGCCTTCATGAACAGCTCGAAATTCCTCTCTTTCGATTCGGTGTATATCCTGTTCCCGAACCCGCCGGCCATCGACGCGTATACCATCGCCACGAGGCCCGCCACCGTAGACGCCACGTAGTAGTAGTTGCCGTACACCGCCACGGCCGCAAGCCCCAGAAAAGCCGAAATCACCGTGTTGTCGGTCGAGTACGACACGACCGTGCCGACCTTGTGCAGGAATATGCTTTTGACGTCCGACACCACCTTGCGCCGCTTGCCGGGATCGAGCGCGCCGCGCGGCTCCACTCTGGGGAACAGGCGCTTCGATTCGCGCAGTATCACAAGGTTCGCCGCGCTTGTGAAAAATATCGTCGTCACCACGTACCAGTAGTAGTTGCGGGTGAGCAGAAGGACCAGAAACACCGCCACGTACTGGACGACCGTCGCCGTGGAATGCACGTTCATCGACACGTCGTTGCGCTGGTACGCGCTCAGCACCGGCCCGCGGTAGGCGAACATGAAATAACTCAACGAGGTGTTGGCGAGGTGCAGAAGGAACAGGACATGTATGTCCACGTCCGGCGGAACATCCCCTTTGATCAGAGTTCTTATGAACGGCAGCAGGCACAGCCCGACAGCGAACACGAAAGCGCCGACGCACCGGTACACGGTTCTGTAGAACGCGAGATATGCGCAGACGAGATCGTTGTCGTCGTCCGCTATCGGCTTGTACATCGAAGAGACTATCGCCTGGCTGAATCCGAGTTCGGCGAGCGAAAGCATTCCGATCACGGACGTGAAAAGCCCGTTCAATCCGAGATACTCTTTCCCGAGAAGCCACAGGAACATCGTCCTGTTCACAAACGGGAAGAGCATTTTTATGCCGCTGTTCACGGCCGACGCAACCATGTTGCGTTTGGTGTTTTTCGCAAAATCGAGTTTCATTCCTGTCGTGCCGGCCGCGGCGCGGACGGTCTCATCTGCCGGCGCTGCGGCGCTGGCGGACTATTTCATACATGGCTATCGCGGCGGCGACGGAGGCGTTGAGCGATTCCACCGCGCCGAGCATCGGCAGGCGCGCCACGAAATCGCACGTGCGGCGCGCAAGGCGCGAAAGCCCGTCGCCCTCCGCGCCTACCACAAGCCCCGCCGCGCCGGTGTAGTCCACGGCGTCGTAGTCGCGCGCGTCGTCGCCGAAATCAAGGCCCGTAAGCCACACGCCGGCCTTCTTGAGGTCTTCCATCGCGCGCACTATGTTCACGACTCGCGCCACGCGCAGCGTTTCGGAGGCGCCCGCGGACGCCCGCACCGCGGCGGGCGTCACGCCGCACGCGCGGTCTTCCGCGACGATCACACCGGTCGCGCCCGCCGCATTCGCCGTGCGCAGTATCGTCCCCACGTTCTGAGGATCGGTGAGATGGTCGAGCACCACGAACAGCGCGGACGGATTGTCGCGCGCTTCTTCGAGAAGATCGGCGAACGGCGCATACGCGAACGGCGACACGCGGACGGCCGCGCCCTGGTGGTGTCCGCCCCGGCAGAGACGGTCGAGCCGGTCGCGCTCGAGCGCGCGCACCGGAACTTCGCGCGCGCGCGCAAGCGCGCGCAGCTCCGCGATGTCGTCCGACTCTCCCGGCGCGCGCGGCGGAAGGACGAGTTCGTAGATTGTGCGCGATCCCGCGCGCAGCACTTCCGCGACCGGGCGGCGGCCGTATATCCATTCGCCTTCACGCGCATTCTGCGTCTGGCGCGCTTCAGCGTTTTCCCCGCCGTCGCGCGGGCCCTTGTAGAGATTCTTGGCCATGTGTCAGTCCTCCTTGCCGCCCGCGCGCCGCGGCGCGCCGTTCGCGGATCTCATGTGGATTTCCTCGCCGTACGGGAAATCCCCGGCCTTGTAGCCTAAAACGTCCGGGCGCGACAGCGCGTAGTTTTTCGTGTACCCCAGCGAAATCCACGGACACTCGGACCGCAGGATCTCCTGGGCCCGGAGCCACGCGCGGCGGCGCACCGCGGGATCGCGCGCCGCCGTCGCCTCTTCGTACGCGGCGTCGAACTCCGGATTCGAGAAATTGCAGCGGTTGGGTCCGGGGGAGGCGTTCTTGCCGTAAAACAGCATAAGGAAATTCTCCACGTCGGGATAGTCGCCGACCCATATCATCGTGAACATCTGGTTGCGCCGTTCGGAGTTCGCCTTCAGGAAAGCGGTCCATGTCATGTAGTTTGGCTCGAGCTTCACCCCGATCTTGCTGCAGAAGTCCGCGAGCAGTTCCGCATTCTGCCTTGCGTCCTGCGACGTGCTGAGCGCCAGCGTCAGTTCCAGCCTCTTGCCGGTCTTGGGGTCGATTCCGCCGGGATAGCCGGCCTCTTCGAGCAGCCGCTTCGCTTTGCCGATATCGAACCGCCACGGCGACGGAGTGTCGAGCCGGTCTTCCGCCACGCACGCGGGGACGGGGCCGTTCGCCTCGGTAACGCGGTTGTTCTGCACCGTGCGCCAGCGTTCGAAATCGAACGCGCACGTCAGCGCGCGGCGCAGCGCCCTGTTCTTCCCCACGACCGGATCGTCCATGTTGAAAGCGATGTAGCACGTTTCCATCGCGGTGTTCGAATGCAGCGCGATGCCCGCCTCTTCAAGTTCCGGGGCGATGCCGCCGTCCGGTTCGATCACCGCGTCCCAGTTGTCATTCGAAATCTTGCCGAGGAAATTTATTTCGCCTTTCAGGAAGAGCAGCCACTGCGTGACTGCGTCGGCCACCGCAAGATACTCTATGCGGTCGAACGGGCGTCCTTCCTCTTCCGTCACCGGAGTGCCGTCCGGATGCAGTGACGCGGCGGAGCCGTCACTCCATCCGCGCCATTCAGGATTGCGCCGGAAGGACATTCTGTGGTTGCGCTGCCAGAGGTCAAGCGAATACGGGCCGGACGGCACGGGATGGGACTCGAAGTCCGCGCCGTATTTCTCCACGGCCTCGCGCGGCACCACGCCGGTGTACTGCATCGTCATGAGCCATAGAAAATGGTGAAGCGGGCGCTTCAGCAGTATCTTGAACTCCTTTTCGCCCACAGCCCTCACATCCGCAATGTCGGCGGCGACCCAGCGTCCGGGCGAGCCGTTGGCCGGATCCGCAAGGCGTTTGAGGGTGTATGCCGCGTCCTCCGCAGTTATTTCGCGTCCGCGCGGCCTGCCGTCCGGCCCGGTTCCGAAGCACGGATCCGGCGCGAAACGCGACCACGGACGTATCTTGAAGCGGTATTCGAGGCCGTCGGGCGAAACTTCCGGCATATCGCACAGCGCGGGACGCACTTTGTACGGACGCGCGTAGTAGTCCACGCAAAGCACCGGTTCGTACAGAAGCTGCGCCACCCGCGCCGCGTAGCTCGACGTGCAGCGTATCGGATCGGTGGAGGCGACGGCCTCCATCGGCTTGCGCAATACGCGCTCGTCCGTCCGCGCCGGCGGATCTCCGGCGCAGCCGGAGACGGCGAACGCCGCCGCGAGCATGCATGCGAAGTGCGCGAAGCGTTTCATCCGCGTCCTACGCGAAGAGTTTCGCGAGTTTTTCGAGTTTCGCGATCTGCGCCGAGAGTTCCGTCTCCTTCCGGCGCTGGTCGTCGACGATCGCAGCCGGGGCGTGTGCCGTGAAGTTATCGTTCGCGAGCTTCGCGCGCACGCCTTTCAGAAAACCGCGCGCCTTTTCAAGCTCCGCGGTCACGCGCTTCAGTTCCGCGGCCTTGTCCACGAGACCGTCGAGCGGCATGTATATCGTGCCGAGCTTCACGAGAGTGCCGGGCATGGCGAGTTCGCCGCCTCCGCACGACACGGCGATCGACTCCGCGCGCAACGCGGACTTCAGCGAACCTTCGTCCGCGCGCAGACGCTCCGCCGCGGCTTCGTCCGCCGCCGCGATTTCGAACGCGACCGCCCTGGACGGCGGCACGCGGTATTCGGCGCGGAGGGCGCGCCCGGCGGTGATCATCTCGCGCTTGGCTTCCACATACGCGAACGCGTCTTCCGAAAGCTTCCAGGCGGCTTTCTCCGCTTCGCCGGAAGCGCGCGGGAACGGCGCGCGCATTATGGATTCGGCGGCGGAAAGGTAGCCCAGTTTGTGGGCGATCTCTTCCGTCACGAACGGCATGTACGGGTGGAGCAGACGCAGCGCGCGCCAGTAGACGGACGCGAGGACGGACAGAACGGTGCGCGAGCGGGCGGCGTCTCCGGCGTTGAACACGTCCTTCGCGTATTCGACGTACCAGTCGCAGATCTGCGTCCAGAAGAAATCGTACACCGCAAGGGCGCCGTCCTGGATGCGGTAGCGGGAAAGATGCGCGTCCATCGCCTCGCATGCGCGGTCCGCCGCCATCAGGAGGTGGCGGTCGTCGGCGGAAAGCGCGGGATCGGGGCCGAGCGCCTCCGCAAGCGCGGAATCCGCGCGGAAGGCGCGGAAGGAAAAGCCTTCGGACTTCCCGGCGTTCATTTCCATGAAGCGCGCGGCGTTCCATATCTTCGTGGCGAAGTTGCGCCCGATTTCGAATTTCTCCTTGTTCACCTTCGTGTCGCAGTCGAGCGACGTTATCAGCGCCATGGAGAAACGCAGAGCGTCTGCGGAATAAGCCTCGACGAGTTCGAGCGGATCGAGCGAGTTGCCTTTGGATTTCGACATCTTCGAGCCGTCCGCCGCGCGCACTATTCCGTGGATCACTATATTCTTGAACGGCGGCCTGCCCATGAAATGCATGCCCGCCATCATCATGCGCGCCACCCAGAAGAATATGATGTCCTGCGCGGTCACGAGGTCGCATGTGGGATAGTAGTACTCCAGATCCTTCGTCTTTTCGGGCCAGCCGAGCGTGGAGAACGGCCACAGCCACGACGAAAACCACGTATCGAGCACGTCAGGATCCTGTTCGAGGGCTTCCATCTGAAGAGCGGGATTCCCCGTGGCCTTGCGCGCCTTTTCAAGCGCGGCCTCGGGAGTCTCCGCGACGAACATCCTGCCGTCGTCCGCGCCGCCCGGATTTTTCAGCATGTAGGCCGGAATGCGGTGGCCCCACCACAGCTGGCGGGAGATGCACCAGTCCTGGATGTTTTCCATCCAGTTGAAATACACTTTCGACCAGCGCTCCGGAACGAAACGCGTCTCTCCGGATTTTACCGCTTCGATCGCGGGCTTCGCGAGAGGCGCCATTTTCACGAACCACTGTTTGGACAGCCGCGATTCCACCGTCTCGTGGCAGCGGTAGCAATGCCCCACCTGGTTGTCTATCTCCTCGATATGGTCGAGATATCCGCCCGCCTCGAGATCGGCCACGATCGCCTTGCGGCATTCCCAGCGGTCCATGCCGCAATACTTCGCGCCGGCGAGTTCGTTCATGTGCGCATCGTCGGTCATGATGTTTATCTCGGCCAGGCCGTGGCGCTTGCCCACAAGGAAGTCGTTGGGGTCGTGGGCCGGCGTTATCTTCACGATGCCAGTGCCGAACTCGCGGTCTACGTAGTCGTCGCTTATGACGGGGATTTCACGCCCGGCCAGAGGCAGGATCACGGTCTTGCCGACAAGATGCGCATAGCGGTCGTCTTTCGGATTCACCGCGACCGCGGTGTCGCCGGGCAGGGTCTCGGGACGGGTCGTCGCCACCATCACATAGTCTTTGTACGATTCTCCCGCCACGCCTTTGGCGCTGCCTGCGACAGGGTAGCGCACATACCAGAATCCCCCGTGGTTGGGCTCGTGCTCGACCTCGTCGTTGGCGAGGGCAGTTCCGCAGCGCGGGCACCAGTTGACGATGTAGTTGCCCTTGTATACGAGACCTTCATCGTAAAGCTGGGTAAAGACCCTTGCCACCGCCCTCGAGCATCCTTCGTCGAAAGTGAACCGTTCGCGGCTCCAGTCGGTGGAATTGCCGAGTTTGCGCTGCTGGTGCACTATGGTGCCGCCGTACTGCTTTTTCCACTCCCACACGCGCTCCACGAATTTTTCGCGTCCGAGATCCTGCCGCCGCTTGCCCTCCTTGCGGAGAGCCTTTTCGACCACATTCTGCGTGGCTATGCCCGCATGGTCGGTTCCGGGAATCCACAAGGTGTTGTCGCCGCGCATTCTGTGCCAGCGCACCAGAACGTCCTGGATCGTCTGGTTCAAAGCGTGGCCCATGTGCAGTATGCCTGTCACGTTCGGCGGCGGTATCACCACCGAGTACGGTTTCCCGCCGTCGTCGGGGGAGGCTCCGAAGAATCCGTTGTTTTCCCAGAAAGGGTACCATTGGGCCTCTGCGGCCTTTGCGTCGTATCTTTTGTCCATCATGTCGCTGATCCTGGATGCGGCCTCGCGCGCCTTCGCGCGGCCTTGCGTGAAGTCTTGATTTTACCATAAAACCGCCTTGCGGTCACTTCCGCAACCGCGCGCAGGCGGCTTTCGGGCGCATCTGTGTTTTTCACCCGGGCGGTTTGAGATTGGAAACAACCGGAACAACTGGAAAAAACAACGAGCGCGCACCAAAGGAAAGTTGCTTCAAACAGTTGTTTCCCATAATCAAAAAGCCAGACAGTGAACTACGCAGATGCACGCGGGCAACCGTTAGTCGATAGCAGGCAGCTGATAGCGGTCAGCCGGCGGTGCGGGGCGCAAGATGTGGCAAGGCCGCCACGGCCTTGCAGCAAGGGCGAGGGCGCCCTTGCCACATCTCTCTGCCGAGGCCCCGCCTGCCAACTCAAACACCCAAAACTATTCACTATTCACTATTACTTATTACCTGCTTTCGGGCCGGTCTAATCGCCTGCCGTCTCAGGCGAAAAGCCGACCCTTATGCGAAAAAACTTATACCGTCGCCGATTTCGGGCGTTATGAACGCGACCGCGCCGGATGCGAACGTAGCGTTCGTCACGGCTGTAAATTCTCCGCCGGGAATTTTGCGTTCGAGAGTTGCCGAGACCTCCACGCCTTCAAGCCCTTCCGGAATATTGATATTTCCGGCCTTGATCGCGACACGGCCGGGATCGGACTGATTGGCTGCCGCCTCACAGAGGACCACGCTTGATGCTTCGTTCGGCTCAAGCCCCAGACAATAGCTCTGCCACACCGGAATACCGTTTTCACCCGGCTTGGCAAGCGCGTCAGCAACGCTTTGAATGCTGTCGCGCGTTGTCGCAGCACCATTGTCGAC
>CACYEO010000066.1 GCA_902773475.1 uncultured bacterium
CGCCCGCCGCGCGGAGCTGGTCGTGTTCTCGGGAATCCGCGCCCCGACCGCCTACACGTCCACGGCCATGCTGTACCTTTGCACGTGCGCCACGCTCGAGGCGCCGTGCGACATGCGCTGGACGCTCGCCGCCGCCGCCAGGCGCGCGGGGTACAGGACGTGCCTTTTTTCCATGCACCAGCCGCTGGGGCTGACAAACTCGCCCGAGCTTGCGCTTTTCGCGGAGTGCGACGACCGCCGCTGGCCGCGCATGGGCGTAATGAAGGAGGGCTTCGACCAGGGGGACTTCGAGTTCGGAAGGGCGAACGTGTATGACTGCGAAGTCGTAGACGACTGCCTTGCCGAGCTGAAGGCGCATCCGGAGGGTGCGGAGTGCGTGTTCGTGCATTTCTACGGAAGCCATTTCGACGTCACATGGCGCACTCCCGCCGAGGAGAAGGTTTTCAGCGCCGACACCGCCGGAATGTCCGGCCATGACGCCGCGATCGCCGCCTACAGCGCCGAATACGACAATTCGATACGCTACACGGACAAGCAGCTGGAGCGCATTGTCTCGTATCTCGAGTCGACGGGCCGCCCCGCCGCGCTGTTCTACATTTCCGACCACGGCGAATCGCCCGACAGCGATACCTGGCGCAATGTGTCGGATCAATCCGTCTGGGAAATTCCCGCGTTCGCCTGGTTCTCAAAGGAGTACTCCGCCGCGTTCCCGGACACGATCGAGGCGTTCAGGGCGGCGGCGGACGTAAAAACGGGTTCGGACAGGCTCATGCCGTGGTTCTGCGAGATGCTGCGAGTGCGCGGGCTGGACGGGACAACATTCAACAACCCAAACGCTTTCTGACGGGTCGCCCGGTGGTCGGCCCCTACCGACTCAAACACCCAAACACCCAAACACTCAAACCCTTCCCAATTCTGTCCAAAAAACACGGGTGCGATTAGGCGCATTTTGCGGTTGAATCTGCGCGGAACCGATGGTATACTTGCCCTTGTTTGCCACGGAGAGGTGTCTGAGTGGTTTAAGGTACCACCTTGGAAAGGTGGCGTACGGGCAACCGTACCGGGGGTTCGAATCCCCCCCTCTCCGCCAGTCTGGAGGAATGGCCGAGTGGCTGAAGGCAACGGTTTGCTAAATCGTCATACAGATTAAACTCTGTATCGAGGGTTCGAATCCCTCTTCCTCCGCCAATTTGCGCGCACATGGCTTTTCCCTTCAAGAATATACTCGTGACCGGCGGATCGAGCGGCATAGGCCGCGCCGTCGCCGTCGAGTTCGCCAGACGCGGAGCGGAACGCATATTCATCTGCGGCCGCGACTCCGCGCGCCTTGAAGAGGCGGCGGAGGAATGCCGCCGCGCCGGGGCGGCGGCGTCCGCCGCCGTCGCGGACGTCGCAGACGCGGCCCGGATGCGCGACTGGATCGCGGAATGCGGTTCCGCCGCCCCGCTGAACCTTGTTTTCGCGAATGCCGGCGTCGCCTGCGGAGAAGAAACGGACGAAAACGTCCGCAAGACTTTTGCCGTGAATGTCGGCGGGGTGGTCAATACGGTTCTTCCGGCGCTGGAGCTGTTCAAAAAGGACGCCGGCGGCGCCCGGCGCCAGATCGCGATGGTTTCCTCCATCGCCGGATACGGACCGCTCGCGGCGTGTCCGTCGTATTCCGCGTCCAAGGCCGCGGTCAAGACATGGGGTCTTTCGCTCCGCCCGGGATGCGCCCGCAGCGGAATCGGAGTGAGCGTGATATGCCCCGGTTTCGTCCGTTCGCGCATAACGGACGCGAACACGTGCCCCATGCCGTTTTTCATGGAGGCCGACAGGGCCGCGCGCAGGATATGCGACGGGGTATTGCGCAACAGGGCGCTTATAGCGTTTCCGTGGCCGATGCGTTTCGGAGCGTGGCTGCTTTCCGCCCTGCCGCACCGGATAGGGCTGACGCTTGCATCGTCGCTGCCGGAAAAAGCGAAGGGCGCGCGCGCCGGGTCTTCCCGCGAAGGCGTCTGACGCGCGCGGGAAGGGCGCAGCCGCCGTTCAGCCGCGGATGCGCGACATTGCCGCGGCCGACAGGAATATCGCCGCGTAGCCGGCCCACGACAGGACGTCCGGAGTCTGTCCGAAAAACGTCCATCCCAGCATCGCCGCGAAAAACACGTTAGAGTAGTCGAGCAGCGCGATGTCGCGCGGCGCGGCGAACCTGTATGCGTATGTCACGCCGAACTGCCCTACCGCCGCGGCCGCCCCCGCCCCGCAGAGCGCGGCCGTCTGCGCCGCCGTCATCGGCACGAAGCCCGCCGCCATGAAAGGCACCGCCGCCAGTGTCGAAAATCCGGAAAAGAAAAGAACTATCGTCGTTCCGGGCGTTCCGGCGCGTCCGAGCGCCCTTACGCAGGCGTAGGCCGCGCCCGCCGCGAGCCCGCCGCCGAGTCCGGCGAGAGCCGCGCCGGACGATGCGATGTCTGCGGACGGTTTGGCGACGAGTCCGGCTCCTGCGACGGCGCCCGCCACGCAGAGCCATTTGGCGGGCGCCATTTTCTCTTTCAGGAAAAGCGCGGCGAAGAGCACGGTGAAGAACGGCGCGAGCTTGTTCAGCATCATGGCGTCGCCGAGTTTCATGTGCGAGATCGCGTAGAAGTTGCCGAAAATGCCGAGCGTGCCGGCGACGGACCGCAGGACGAGAAGCGCCGCGATCCGCGCGGGGAACGCCGCGCCGCGCGGCGCGGATCCGGACTGCGCCCGCCTGCGCCGTTCCGCCGCGAAGGCGGCGAGCGCGACGGCGAAAGCGACCGTGTTGCGGAAGAAGCTTTTCTGGATTGCGCCGGGCGGTTCCCCGAGATCGTCGGCGAGCCGCACGAAAAAACCCATGAAAGCGAAGCCCAGCGCGGAAGCGACGAGGCACGCCGCGCCCTTCGCGGTTCCGTCAGTATTCCTTTTCGTATTCGCCCTTTCCGAGCCGGCGGAGTTTTGAAAAACCCGCCCGCTTCGCCCTGTAGTCGAGGTCGGTGCGCGAGCGGCCTATGTTGGGGGCGCAGACGGCGCGCACGACCGGCGCGCCGCATTCCGGGCAGCGTTCCACGCGCGGCCCCGCGATCGGATGGACGGTTTCGAATCCGCCGCTGCAGAAGGCGCAGCCTTTGCCGGATTCGGCGGCCTCGTATCTGTAAGTCGGCATGTCAGCCTCCGCCGTTCATTGCGCGTAGCGCGACAGCAGCGGTGCGAGCCTGTCCGCGAGCCGCGTTTCGAGCCAGGGTTTCACGCCCCAGTAGTCGCGCAGGTCGAGATACTCCGAAACCGCGCGGGCCTGCCCCGGCTTCACGCAGTAATGCGCGCGTATCATTATGTTGCGCGCCGTCGCTTCCTGCGAAACGAACTCCATGACCTGTGTTCCGTACCCGAGAATCCGCAGAATCTGCGCGCGGAAGGCGTCGGTCAGGATGTCCGCGAGGCGTTCGCGCAGAATCCCGTGGCGCATCACGCCTTCGAACGCGTTCTTGGACATGGATATGGTCTTTTGCAGTTCGTGCTGGCAGCACGGAACGCAGACTATGAACGGCGTTTTCCATTCCACGGCCTTCGCCATCGCTTCGTCCGTCGCCGTGTCGCTGGCGTGGAGCGAAACCGTCATGTCCGGCTTGAAAGGCAGCGACTTCGCGTCGAGAGGTTCGCGCAGGTCTGCGTCGATGAAAACGGCGGAGTCCGCGAGGTCGAGATTTTCGGCGACGGTCCTGGCGGCGGCCGTCACGTCGGCGCGCCTGTCTATTCCGCACACCCGGACGTCCTCGTAGCCCATCGCGTGCACGAGCCATTCGCGCAGCGCGAAAGTCAGATACGCTTTTCCGCATCCGCAGTCCACCACGTTTAGAGTCTTTTCGCCGCGCTCGCGCAGCATCGGCTCCAGGGACTTCAGGAAGTCGTTTGTCTGCGCGTATTTGCCGCGCATCGACGCGCGTACCGCGCCGGAGCCGTCCGCGATGCCCAGCGCGCGCAGCAGCGCCGTGGAGTCGAAAGACGCAAGCGGCGTCTTTTTCACGCGGTCGTGCGGCTGGATTTCCGCGACGCGGTCCATTTTGCCGGAGCGTGAAACGAGGACGTGCCCTTTTTTGGTCACGCGCACGTGCAGGTCGCCAGACGCCGTCATCAAATGCAGTTCGCGCGCGCCGCGCTGCGAAATGATTTCGTCGAGGCCCTCGGCCGCGTCCGCCGTGTCGAAGTTTTTCGCCCGCACGCTTCCGGCGTCGTCCATTTCCGCATGGAAGCGCTTTTCGCCCGCGATTTCGACGGGGCGCATCGAAATCTTGAATTTCGATCCTCCCCTGCGCAGCGACTGCGTTATTTTGATGAAGCCGGGATCGGTCAGTACGCGCGCGCGGATTTCCTCCGCGAGCGACTTGTCGAGTTCGCCTTTTTCCATGCGCAAAGTTTACACTCCCCGCCCTTTTTTTTCCATAGGGCGCAGTTTTTCGGCATGCGCTTGACATACGGGGCAAACAATGTTAGACTACGCGCAACTTTTGACCCGCAGTATACATTTCGGGGCCCCGCTCCCGTCTGCCTGCGGTCTTGAACGGAGAAAAAAAGGAAAATGGCAATGCCACTTGTATTCTTGAAAGCCGGCGAAACGGGCCGCGTTTCGCGCATAGGCGGCTGTGACGACGTGAAGCGCCACCTCGGAGACCTCGGTTTCGTGGTGGGCGCCGACATAACGATAATATCGTCAGACGCCGGAAACATGATAGTGGACGTGAAGGGTTCGCGCCTCGCCTTGACGGAGTCCATGGCGCGACACATATCGATCTGAGAAAGGATTATGCCGAAATGGCCACACTCAAGGACATAGCGCCGGGCGGCGCGGCGAGGATAGTAAAACTCAACGGACAAGGGCCGGTGAAGCGCAGGCTCATGGAGATGGGTCTGACGAAAGGCGCGGAAGTCGCGGTGCGCAAGGTCGCGCCGCTCGGCGACCCGATCGAGATAACCGTGCGCGGCTACGAACTTTCGCTCAGGAAGGACGAGGCCGCGGCGATAGACGTGGAACCGGCGGAATGACGGATTTTCAGGGAAGGACGAAATGAAGGAAATCAAGATAGCGCTTGCAGGCAACCCGAACTGCGGCAAAACGACACTGTTCAACGATCTGACCGGTTCCAGCCAGTACGTGGGCAACTGGCCGGGCGTCACCGTCGAGAAGAAAGACGGCCGGCTCAAGGGCCGCAAGGACGTGGTGATACAGGACCTGCCGGGCATATATTCGCTTTCTCCGTATTCGCTGGAGGAAGTTGTCGCGCGCAACTATCTGGTGCGCGACAGGCCGGACGCGATCCTGAACATAGTGGACGGATCGAACATCGAGCGCAACCTGTACCTTACGACGCAGCTGCTTGAAACGGGCATACCCGTGGTGGTCGCCGTCAATATGATGGACATCGTGCGCAAGCGCGGGGACGAGATAGACCTTGCGAAGCTTTCCAAGGCTCTCGGCTGCCCGGTCACGGGAATATCGGCGGTGAAGGGCGAAAAAACCGCGGAAGCGGCGAATATCGCGGTCGAGGCCGCCGTGTCGAAGGCGAAAGGCGAGCATCCGCACATTTTCACGGGCTCGGTGGAGCACGCTCTGGCGCATATAGAGGAATCGATACAGAGCGTGGTTCCGCAGGAAAACCTGCGCTGGTACGCCATCAAGATATTCGAGCGCGACGCGAAAGCCATAGAGCCGCTCGGCCTGGGAAAGGAGACGCTTTCGCATCTCGAGGCCCACATACGCGACTGCGAAAAGGAGATGGACGACGACGCGGAATCCATCATAACCGCGCAGCGCTACGAATACATCCAGAAGATCGTAGGCGGCGTGTGCAAGAAAAACCCGGCCTACGGCAAAATCACGGTGTCCGACAGGATCGACAAGGTCGTGACGAACCGCTGGCTGGCGCTTCCGCTGTTCGCCTGCGTAATATGGTTCATGTACTGGGTTTCGGTGTCGACGCTTGGCGGCTGGCTCACCGACTGGGCCAACGACGGCGTGTTCGGAGAAAAAGGCTGGCATGTCGCCGGGACGGTGAACGCTTCGCCGTTCTGTTCGGAGGCCGTGAACGCCAGAAACGCCGAAATCGCCAAAGAGGCCGAAGCCGCGGAAGCGGAGAATGCGAAGAACGCCGTCGCAATCGCAGCGTGGAAAGAAAAACATGCGGACGAAACGGAAAAGGCCGCCGCCGTCCTGAAGGCGAACATAGCGCTTCTGGACGCCGAATACGAGGCCGGCACGAACTCTCTTTCGGCGGTGCGCAGAATGCTCGCCCCCGCTCCCGCGGCGGAAGAGGAGAATCCCGAAAAGGAAGTGCCGGAGCCGGCGTGGGAGCAGGCGGACGGCGCGTTTTCCGACGCGGAAAAGCGCATAGGCGCGTGGACTAAAGCCTACGAACGCGCATGGAAGGCGGCCAAGGGCGAAGACGCCGCCGTCCCGGAGAATGAAGAGGGCGAAATCGAAATCGACGAATCCATAGCCGCGTCCGTGTGGGCGCCGGTCGTGTTCGACGACGACGAGACGGGCGAAATCGACCGCTTCGAAATCGTGGTTTACCGCCGCGCGGAGGCCGACAAGGACGACGAAACGATATCGTCCTACCTTGAAGCAAAGGAAACGGCCGAACCCGACCCCGGCGACTACGGACTCTGGGTGCCGAGCATCCCGAACCTTCTCGGCAGCCTTTTCGACAAGGCCGGGATCGGCGAAGAGTCGATGGCGCGCAAGGTCGTGTTCGACGGCATTGTCGGGCCTGTCGGAACGGTGCTTGGATTCGTCCCGCAGATCGTAATCATCTTTCTGTTCCTTGCATTCTTCGAAGGCTGCGGCTACATGGCGCGCATAGCGTTCATAATGGACCGCATATTCCGCAGGTTCGGACTTTCCGGGAAGAGTTTCATACCGATGATTGTGGGCATGGGCTGCGGAGTGCCCGCAGTGATGGCGGCGCGCACCATAGAAGCGCGCCGCGACCGCCGCATGACCATCATGCTGGGGACGTACATTCCCTGCGGGGCCAAATACGCGATAATCGCCATGTTCACGACGGCGTTCTTCGACGGAAATCCCCTTGTGGCCACTTCGATGTACTTCCTGGGCGTTGCGGTGATAATCCTGGGCGGCATAGCGCTCAAGAAGCTCAAGGCCTTCCGCGGCGATCCAGCGCCGTTCGTGATGGAGCTGCCGGCGTACCACATGCCTACGCTGCGCGACATCCTGCTGCAGACGTGGGAGCGCGCGCGCGGCTACATCGTGAAGGCGGGAACTTTGATATTCGCGGCATCTGTGGCGCTGTGGGTGCTCATGAGTTTCGACTGGAGCTTTTCGGCCGTCGAGCTGGAAGAATCCATGCTCCACGACATAGGCACATGGATTGCGTGGCTGTTTGCGCCGCTCGGTTTCGGCGAATGGCAGGGCGCGGTGGCGAGCGTGACTTCCGAAATCGCAAAGGAAGAAGCCGTTAGCACGCTGTCGCAGCTTGCGGGGAACGCGGACAACGCCGGCCTCGCGCAGAGCATATACAATCTCTTCGCCGGATTCAACGGCCCGCAGCTGGCCGTGGTCACGGGGCTGTCGTTCATGGTCATGAATCTGTTCGATCCTCCGTGCATGGTGGCGATCGCCGTGACATTCCGCGAAATGGGGGAAAAGCGCTGGGGATGGGCCGCCGTCGGCTTCCAGTTCCTTGTGGGATATTCCCTTGCGCTGATCGTATACCAGCTGGGCGCGTTCTTCTTCTGCGGCGCTCCCTTCACCGCATGGACCGGCGCGGCGTTCGCCGTTCTCGCCGGAATCGCCTGGATGGTGTTCCGTCCCGTCCCGAAGGACAAGCTCGGCTGAGGCCGCGAAAGGCGGGTGCGAAGATGGCCGAAGCCGCGGTTCTGTGCACAGTCGGCGCCGCGTTCGCGTTCGTCGTGTTCCGCCTTTTCCGCAAACGCGGAAAAGGCGGATGTTCGTGCGGATGCGGCGCGTGCGGGCGCCGGTGCGGAAACTTCCGGGCGGAAGAATAGTCCGCGCCTGCGCGGGGGCGTCCGCGCTATGAATTGCGCCAGCCGCCGGAGGCGAGTTCCGCCGATTCGTCGGAGGCGAGCGCGATTTGCGGCCTGAGCGTGCGGCAGCCTATCCCGGCGAGCGTCTTTTCGAGACGCGCGTACTGCGCTTCGTCCTCGAACGTGCCGGTGATGGCGCCGCCGGAACCGGCGAATTTGGCGGACGCTCCGGCGGAGCGCGCGACCATCACCATCCGGCGGTTTTCCTCGGCCACGTTGAATATCCTGTCGCGCAGGTCGAAGTTCGCGTTCACGAGTTTGGCGAGGGCGGCGGTGTCGCCGGAAAGTATCGCGGTCCTGCCGCGCTCCGCAATGTCCGCGAACTCCGACATCGCCGAAAGGATGTCGGCGTTTTTCTGCTCGAACAGGCGCTTGACTTTTTTGTGCGCCTTGCCGGACTCCTCCGCGCGCGCCGGGTCGTACGCGACATAGAGGTTCAGCGAAGACGGATCCGCCGCGCCGGGGTAAAGCCGTTCGTAGCGTCCGTGCCCCGTGGATTCCACGAGCCCGCGTTCGAAATCCATGTAGACCATTCCGTTGTACATCTGGATTACGCGGTCCTGCAGGCCGCAGGCGATTCCGAGTTCGTCGCGCTCCGCCTCCAGGCAGATGGTCGGCGTGTCTTCGAGCGGCAGCTCCGCGCCGTAGAATTTCATAAGCGCCTTCAGCATGGCCGAGCATATCGCGGAAGAGCCTGACAGCCCCACAAGGCGGGGTATGTTGATTTTGTATTCCGCCGTGAAATTGCGCTCCGGCAGCGCGATGCCGTGTTCGGTGCAATACTCGAAGAATCTTTTGGACACCGCCTTGAGCATCCGTATTCCGCCGTAGTAGCCGTACAGGCGCAAATCGCGCACCAGCTCCGCCGGGGACGCGAACGAGGCGTCGTCCACCTCTCCGGGCACGAATCTCAGCCGCGCGCTTTCGGTGAGGCGCAGATCCACGCGGAACGCCGTGAACGTGAAACTGACCGTTTTGCCGAAATATCCGTCGGACGGGTTGCCGAGGAATCCGGCTCTCGCGAAACTTCTTGCTTCAACTATGTCCATGGAACGCCTCCAGCGCTTTGAAATACCCTTCCGGGTTTCCGATGTCCTGCCGTTTGCCTTCGTAGACGCAGCCCATGCACGCGCGCGCCCCCTGCGCCGATATCATGCGCCGTATCGCGTCCGTCAGCTGAATCTCCCCGCCGTATCCTTTCTTCTGGTTCGCGAGGAAGCCGAAAATCGCGGAATCGAGGATGTAGCGCCCGGCGACCGCGAGATCGCTCGGCGCCTCCTCCGGCCGCGGTTTTTCCACAAGGTCCGCGACGCGGAAGATTTTCGCGCCGGGCGGCGTGCCGGGCGCGGGCTTCGCGATTCCGTAGCGCGAGACTTTCTCGCGCGGGACGCGTTCGAAGCCGATCACGGAGGCGCCGCCGTTCGCGGCGGAGACCTGCGCCATCTCGCGCGCGGCGCAGCCGCCTGTCACGACGGCGTCGCCGAGCAGAATCAGCACGGAGTCCGCGTCCCCGGCCGCCTCCGCCGCCTGCAGGACGGCGTGGCCGAGGCCCTTCTGTTCGCTCTGGTACGCGAACTTGATTCCGGGACAGTCCTTGAAGTATTCGCGGATCAGCTCCTTGCCCGGGGAAATCACGATCGCGATTTCCTCCGCGCCGGCTTCGCGGGCCTCTTCGACTATGAGTTCGAGCGCCGGTTTCGCCCCTATGGGGAGCATCTCCTTCGGGACGGCGCGGGTGACGGGCAGGAATCTCGTTCCGAGCCCTGCGGCTGGGATTATCGCTTTCATCGGGGGCGCGCTCCCTGCGTTATTTCAGCATCAGCGCGGCGACCTGCTTCGCGAACTTTCCGGCGTCCGGGACCGGCGAGCCTTCGGCGACGAGCGCGGTGCCGTACAGGAGTTCCACGAGATCGTCCCGTTCCGCGCCGTCCAGCCCCGCCAGCTTCTTCACCAGCGGATGCGACGGATTCAGCTCCAGGATGCGCTTCTGCTCCGGGACTTCCTGCTTCATGGCGCGCATGATGCGCGCCATGGACGGGGAAATGGCGTCCGGCTCGGAGACGAGACAGCACGGCGAATCCGTAAGGCGCGACGAGATCTTCACGTCCTTCACGGAATCTTTCAGGCGCTCGCGCACCGCCTCGACGAACGGCTTCAGTTCCGCCGCCGCCTCTTCGATCGACTTCTTCTCCGCCTCGCGCTCCGCGATGCCGCCGAAAACGGTGTCGGACGCCGCGGCGTTCACGAGTTTCTTCCCTTCGAAATCGCGGAGCGATTCAAGCAGCCATTCGTCCACGGGATCCGTGAAGAACAGGACGTCGCATCCGTGCTTCAGCGCGGCTTCGATCTGCGGGGCCGAGCGCGCGTCTTCGATGCGGTCGGCGGCGAGGTAGTAGATTTCGTTCTGCGAAGACGGCATCGCCTTCACGTAGTCCGCAAGCGATATCGTTTTGCCGGGGCCGGACTTAGCGCTGGGGAAGAGGAGGAGCTTCTTGATGCGGTCGGAATTCTCCCAGTCTGAACGCGCGCCTTCCTTGAGAATCCGTCCGAATTCGGAGAAGAACTTTTCGTAGTCCCCGGGCGTTTTGGAAGCCATCTCTTCGAGCGTGGAGAGGATCTTGCCCGTCACGGCCTGCTTGATCTTCCTTATCGTGGCGTCGTCCTGCAGCATTTCGCGCGACACGTTCAGCGGCAGGTCGGAGCTGTCCACGACGCCTTTGACGAAGCGCAGCCACTCCGGCAGCAGCATTTCAAAGTCGTCGCCGATGAACACGTTGCGCACGTAGAGCGAAAGTCCGCGCTTCGTCTGCGGCATGTATATTTCCATGCCCGCCTTCTTCGGGATGAATACGAGCGCCTTGAATTCCACCGCGCCTTCGCCGCTGAAGTGGATGGTTTTGGCCGGTTCGTCGTAGTCGTGCGTGAAGTGCTTGTAGAACTCGGCGTATTCCTCCGGCTTCACTTCGCTCTTCGAACGCCGCCACAGCGCTTTCATCGTGTTCAGCGGTTTCGCGTCGTCCTTGGGCTTTTCGCCCTTTTCGCCGAAGCGGATGGGATAGGCGATGAAGTCGCTGTAGGAGCGTATCAGGTTTTCGATGCGCCACTGCCCGGTGTATTCAAGCTGGTCTTCGCGCAGATGGAGCGTTATCTCGGTTCCGTACGATTCCTTCTTCGCGGGGCCTATCGAGTACTCGCCCTTCCCGGTGCTCGTCCATTCCGCCGCGTCCGAGCCGTCGCGCTTGCGCGAAACCACGCTTACGGAATCGGCCACCATGAACGCCGCGTAGAATCCCACGCCGAACTGCCCGATCAATTCGGGGAGGTTCTTGCCGCCGTCTTTCTTCAGCGCTTCTGCGAACGCCTTTGTGCCGCTGGAGGCGATCGTGCCCAGGTTCTGCTCCATGTCGGCCGCGCTCATGCCCATGCCGTTGTCGGAAACGGTCAGCGTCTTCTTGTCCTTGTCCGCGATTATGTCTATGCGCCATTCCGGATTGTCGGCCGCTATCGACTTGTCCGTGAGCGCCAGATACTTCGCCTTGTCGATCGCGTCGCTGGCGTTGGACACCAGTTCGCGCAGGAATATCTCTTTTTTCGAGTAGAGCGAATTTATCACCAGATCGAGCATCTCGCCGATTTCGGCCTTGAACGCCCGCGTCTCCTTCGCCGCCGGCGCCTGGCCGGATTCCGGCGCCGCGGTTTCTTCTTTCTTGCTGTTCCAGAACATTTTTTTCGATTCCTGTTGCTTGTCCGTTCCGCGGATTTGCGGAACGGCCGGAGATTATGCCACAAGAACGCATCCGGGACAAGGGAAATGTCGGATTGACAGCGGACGGGCGCGGCGGTATAATGCGGGGCAGGTTCAACCATTCAATCCAACGAAAGGCATCCATGAACAGAATCATACTCAACGGCACGTCGTACCACGGCGCGGGCGCGATCGCCGCCATCGCGGACGAGCTTGCGGCGCGCGGGCTCAAAAAGCCCGTGGTCTTTTCCGACCCCGATCTCGTCAAGTTCGGCGTCACGAAGAAAGTGACGGACGTGCTCGACCGGGCGAAGGTGAAATACGCGCTCTTCGCCGACATCAAGCCGAATCCCACCATCGAGAACGTCAAGAACGGCGTGAAGGCGTTCAAGGCCGCCAAGGCCGACTGCATAATCGCGGTGGGCGGCGGCAGTTCCATGGATACCGCGAAGGCCGTGGGCATCATTGCGGCGAATCCGAAGTTCGCCGACGTCCGCTCGCTCGAGGGCGTCTCTCCCACCAAGAACCCGGCGAAGCCTATCCTGGCCGTCCCGACGACCGCCGGCACGGCGGCGGAAGTGACGATCAACTACGTGATCACAGACGTCGCGAAGAAGCGCAAATTCGTATGCGTCGATCCCCACGACATACCCGTCGCGGCGTTCGTCGATCCCGACATGATGTCTTCCATGCCGAAGGGTCTGACCGCGTTCACCGGCATGGACGCGCTCACCCACGCGATCGAAGGCTACATCACGAAGGCCGCGTGCCCGATGACGGACATGATGCATCTCGAAGCGATCCGTCTCATATCCCTCCACCTTCGCGACGCGGTCGCGAACAAGCCGTCGGGCCGCGAAGGGATGGCGCTCGGCCAGTATATCGCCGGAATGGGCTTTTCGAACGTCGGACTCGGCATAGACCATGCGATGGCGCACGGGCTTTCCGCGCTCTACGACATGCCGCACGGCAAGGCCTGCGCGATACTCCTGCCCGTCGCGATGAAGTTCAACGCGCCCGCGTCGGGGACCAAATACAGGAACATCGCCGCCGCGATGGGCGTGAAAGGCGCGGACCGCATGACGGTCGCGCAGGCGCGCAAGGCCGCGATCGCCGCCGTGGAGAAGCTTGCGAAGGACGTCGGCATTCCGGCGGATCTCAAAGGCGTGCTGAAGAAAGAGGACGTCCGCTTCCTGGCGGAGTCCGCCTACGCCGACGCGTGCCGTCCCGGGAATCCGCGCGAAGTCGACGTGAAGCAGATAGAGAAGCTCTATCTGTCGCTCGTCTGACGCGCCCCTCCTCCCCCGCGGGCCGGCCGCCGGCCGGCCCGCGGGCGTTTTGAATGCATTGTTCTTCCGCCGCGCCGCATCCAAAGGCGGGTCGCCGTCCTGACGCGCTTGCATCGATCAAACTGGCGCAAACGCGAATATGCAATATAATCACCGTTCATTGAACCATAAGGAATAAAGATGGAAGACGCAGCCCACAACCAGATGGTTTCGCTGATATGGAACATCGCGGACGATGTTCTGAGGGACGTGTTTCTTCGCGGACAGTACCGCGACGTGATTCTGCCGATGATCGTGCTGCGCAGGCTGGACGCCTTGCTGGAGCCGACAAAGGCCGAGGTGGATGCCGAGGTCAAGGAGAACGGAATCGACGCGGACGTCCTCTTCGACATCACGAAGCTGCCGTACTTCAACACGAGCAAGTGGACGCTGAACATCCTCAAGGCGCAGGCCGCAAATGACGAAAAGATACTGCTCGACAATTTCAACGAATACCTTCTGGGCTTTTCGGATAACGTGCGCGACGTTCTCCGGAAATTCGGCTTTATCTCCAAGGACGGCAATTCCGCTGCGGAGAAGACTCAGAGGCTCTCCGACAACCACCGCCTTCTTCCCGTAATCGAGCGCGTCACCGATCCGCGCATCAACCTCACCGACAAGCCCGTGAAGGGACCTGATGGCCTCATCATTCCACCCCTTGACGACATCGGCATGGGCAAGGTGTTCGAGGAACTCCTCCGCCGTTTCAATGAAGAAAACAACGAGGAGGCCGGCGCGCACTTCACCCCGCGCGACGCGATAACGCTTCTCACGCGACTCATCTTCGAGCCGATCAGGGACAACCTTCCGAAGACATTCTCCCTCTACGATCCGGCCTGCGGCTCAGGAGGGATGCTTACGGAGTCTCATCGCTACCTCACGGAGAAGCTGGGGGTGAATCCAGCCGCAATCTTCCTTTCAGGGACGGAATCTGTTGATGAAATCTACGCCATCAGCAAAGCGGAACTGATAATCAAGGGAATATCCGCTGAAGGCATCAGGAACGGCAACACGATCACGCAGCTTGAGAAGGTCTTCGCCGACGACGGCTTCTCCCAGAAGCGCTTCGGCTACATGATCACGAACCCTCCCTACGGCAAGAGCTGGAAGGAGGACAAGAAGAAGATCTACCACGACAGCGAACTGCTTGACGACCGCTTCCGCGTGAGGATCGTCAACTTCGCGGGCGAGGAAGTGGAGGTGGACGCCACCCCGCGCACCTCCGACGGACAGCTTCTCTTCATCCTCGAAATGCTTTCGAAGATGACGCCGCTCGAGTCCCAGCCGCAGGGCACGCGCATCGCGTCCGTCCACAACGGCTCTTCGCTCTTCACCGGCGACGCCGGCAGCGGCGAGTCCGACACGCGCCGCTACCTTCTCGAAAACGACCTCGTCGAGGCCATCGTCCAGCTGCCGAACAACATCTTCTACAACACGGGCATCACCACCTACGTGTGGATCATCACCAACAAGAAG
>CACYEO010000067.1 GCA_902773475.1 uncultured bacterium
GAACGTAAACGGCATCGCGCCGGGCTACATCGCGACCGACAACACAGCGGCGCTCAGGGCCGATCCCGTCCGCTCCCGCCAGATACTAGAGCGCATCCCCGCGGGGCGCTGGGGCGAAGCCTCCGACATCGCTGGCGCATGCGTCTTCCTCTGCTCTCCCGCGGCGGACTACATCCATGGCGCGATTCTCCCCGTGGACGGCGGCTGGCTCGCGCGATAGCGCGGGCCGGGGCCTGGTCCGTGCGTTCCGCGTCCGGCGGGTTTTTGGTATAATACGGCGCATGAAAACTCTCGCTTTTGCATTCATGGCGTTCGCCGGAGCCGCGTGCTGCGCCGGCGAACTGTTCAACGGGAAGGATCTCTCGGGCTGGACTGCAGTCGCGGATCACGATGTCACGGGCGGATACACCGCGCCGGAGCCGACATGGGCCGTAGTCGACGGCGCAATCCGCACTACCGGAACGCCTTTCGGGTATCTCCGCACGAAAAGAAGCGATTTCTCCGATTTCACGTTGCGCCTTGAATACCGCTGGTGGCGGACGACCATGAAGCCCAATTCCGGCATATTCCTGAGGCTTGCCGGCGAAACCGGGACGTTCATCCCGAAGTGCTACGAGAACCAGCTCGAGCGCGGCGGCGTGTGCTCCGTCTTCGCGCTCGGCGGGTCGGTCCTCGAAGGCGTGGCGCCGCGCAATCCCTTCATTCCGGGCGACGCTCTTTCGGGCATCGCGGCGGTTCCGTCGAAGGTGCAGTCGGCTGAAAAGCCGTTCGGCGAGTGGAACACGCTTGAAATCGAAGTGAAGGGCGATGAAATCGTCACGCGCCTCAACGGTGTCGAGATGAACCGCGTGAAAGGCGTGAAAACCGCGTCTGGAGCGATAGCGCTGCAGGCCGAGGGCGGCGCGATAGAATTCCGGAACGTCGCGGTGGAGGAATAGCGCGCCGGAGCAAGTCCGCAGAATTTCCGCAAATACGCAAAACACAGGGAGTCAGACATGGTAGATTATGAAAAACAGTTCGACAGCGCTCCGTACGCCGCAGGGCGGACGGCCGCCAGGGTTTCGGTGTTCCCCCTTGTCTACGGGTGGATGTGCGGTGCGCTGGCGCTTTCAGGCGCCGTCGCATGGTATGTTTTTTCATCCGGGATGTGGAAAACGGTATTCTCAAGCCCGAATATGTATATCGGGTGCATAATCGCCGAAGTCGTCCTGGTGCTTGCGCTTTCGGCCGCGATAAGAAAGATTCCGTATGCCGCGGCCGTCGCGATGTTCGCGGTCTACGCTTTTCTGAACGGGCTTACGCTGAGTGTCGTGTGCCTCGTATACAAAATAGAGACCGTACAGCAGGCGTTCTTCGTGAGCGCGGGCATGTTCGGCGGGCTGGCGCTGTATGGTACGTTCACAAAGGCGGACGTCTCCGGAGTCGGAAGCTTTTGCGGCATGGCTCTGTGGGGTCTGATCCTGGCGAGTGTGGTGAATTGGTTTGTCGGTTCCAACGCGCTCGACTGGGTCGTGTGCGCGGCCGGCGTGGCGATATTCACCGGTCTGACAATGTGGGACGCCCAGAAGATCAAACGGCTTGCCGACGCATCTCCGGAAATGGATGCGGCGGACGTCCGCAAGATCGCGCTGATGGGGTCTCTGGAACTTTATCTGGATTTCATAAACCTCTTCCTGTACCTGCTGCGCATGTTCGGGCGCAAGCGCTGAGCGCGACTGCCGGAAGAATTCCGCGCCTTCCCCGGATCTGCCCGGGCGGGGCGCGGCCGCGCGTGAAGCCCGTTTTGGCTTGCATAGAGCCGCGCTGATGTGTTAAACTCCAAACTTCCAAAGGGAAAAAAGAGCTACAGACATGTCGATAATTCTCGGTTTGCCGAAGGGAAGCCTGCAAGAGTCCACTTTCAGCGTGATGAAGAGGGCGGGGTTCAATGTAACCTGCTCCTCCCGTTCCTACACGCCGTCGATCGACGATCCTGAAATCAAATGCCGTCTGCTTCGTCCCCAGGAGATGCCGCGCTACGTGGAACTGGGGCTGCTCGACGCCGGCATCGCCGGATACGATTGGATTTACGAGAATGGCGCGGACGTGAAGGAAGTCTGCGAACTGAACTATTCAAAGGCGACGTCCAACCCGGTGCGCTGGGTCATAGCGGTTCCCGAAAATTCGAAAATCAAGTCCGTGAAGGATTTGAACGGCAAGCGGATCGCGACGGAGGCGGTCGGGCTTACGAAGCGCTTTTTGAAAGAACACGGCGTAAAGGCCGATGTGGAGTTTTCCTGGGGCGCCACCGAGGTGAAGGCTCCGGAACTCGTGGACGCGATCGTCGATCTCACTGAAACCGGTTCTTCGCTCCGCGCGAACAAACTGCGCATTCTCGACACCATTCTCACGTCCACGACGCGCCTCTTTGCGAACAAGAACGCGTGGAAAGACAAGGCAAAGCGCGCAAAAATCGAACAGCTCGCGATGCTCCTGACCGGGGCCTTGGCGGCCGCGCACCGCGTTCTTCTCAAAATGAACGCGCCGGAAGCGTCTTTGAAGAAAATCGTGAAAGCCCTCCCCGCGCTGCACGCGCCCACGGTGAACGCCCTCAACGATGCAGGATGGTTCGCCGTGGAGACGGTCGTGGAGGAGCGCCTTGTGCGCGACCTCATACCGGGCCTTCTCGCGGCCGGAGCGACAGGACTTATAGAACTTCCGCTCAATAAAGTGATTTTTTGAGTGAAACAAACCCCCGACGGTTACGTCGAACAAAGGAGAAAGCAATGGGATCCATCAAAAAGAAGCGCCGCAAAAAAATGTCGAAGCACAAATACGACAAGCGCATGAAGGCGCAACGTCACAAGAACAAGTGACAATCGCCCCGGCTTTTCGCAAGCCGGGGTTCGATTTTTAGTTCCGGCGGCTTTAGAAAGTACAGGAAGGAATCGCAGGCAATATGGAAACCGAAGAAGAAAAAGAGACGGCGCGGGACGCGGCCGGGGAAACGCCCGGCGCCGCGCAAGATGCGGGCGCCGGCAATCCGCAGGAAGCGGACGGCGCGCAGAACGCAGGGGACGCTCCGTCCGGGGACGGCGCGGACGGGGACGCGCAGGAGACCCGGGATGCCGGCGCGGATCCGCGCGATGCGGAAATCGCGCAGCTGAAAGAGCGGCTCGCCGCGGCCGAGGACCGCTACATGCGAACCCTCGCGGATTTCGACAACTACCGCAAGCGCTCTCTGCGGGACCGTGAAGATTTTGCGAAAACGGCGGCGGCCGACGCCGTGAAGGCGATCCTTCCCACCGTGGACAATCTCGCCCGCGCGCTTGAATCGGCCTCTCCGGGCGATCCTCTCGCGGACGGGGTGAAGCTTTCGTACGATTCGTTCCTCTCCGCGCTGTCGTCGATAGGCGCGGAGAAAATCCCAGCCGCCGGGGAGAAGTTCGATCCGAATCTCCACGAGGCCCTTGCGCAGATGCCGTCTGCGGATGTCGAGGCCGGTTTCGTGATGCAGGAATACCGCTCCGGCTGGACGCTCAACGGCAAGCTGCTGCGCGCCGCGCAGGTGGTGGTCTCGTCCGGTCCCGCGGCGGAATCCGCGGAAAAGGCGTAATTGCGGAGGCGGAGCATGGCTGGCAAACGCGACTATTACGAAGTGCTGGGCGTATCGAAGTCCGCCACCGAGGCGGAAATCAAAAGCGCCTACCGCAAACTCGCCATGAAGTACCACCCCGACCACAATCAGGGCGATGCTTCCGCGGCGGAGAAATTCAAAGAGATTTCCGAAGCGTACGAGGTGCTTTCCAACAAGGAAAAACGCGAACGCTACGACCGTTTCGGACACGACGGCGTGAATTTCGGCCCGGGCGGATTCGACTTCGGGCGAGATTTCTCCCACGGCCAGGACGTGGATCTGCAGGATATTCTCGGTTCGTTTTTCGGCGGCGCGTTCGGCGGCGGCGGATTCGATTTTTCCGGGTTTTTCGGCGGCGGGCGCCAGCGCCGCGCGGATCCGGACGCTCCGGTGCGCGGCGCGGACGTCACATTCCGCCTGCGCATAGATTTCGAGGAGGCCGTTTTCGGGTCGAAGCGCGACATCGACCTCAAGGTTCCCGATTCCTGCGCCGAGTGCGCGGGTACCGGCGCGGCAAAGGGAACCAAGCCCGTCCGCTGCTCCTCCTGCGGCGGAAGCGGCTATGTCGTGCGCGGAAACGGATTTTTCCAGGTGCGCCAGCCGTGCCCTGCGTGCCATGGCGAAGGCCGCGTCGTGGGAACTCCATGCAAAGCCTGCCGCGGCAGCGGACGCTCCGTTACGTCGCGCCACATTTCGCTGCGCATACCGCCGGGCGTGGACACCGGCACGAACATGCGCGTGCGCGGGCAGGGCGAAAGCGGTGTCCGCGGCGGCGAGCGGGGCGATCTTTTCGTGGAGCTCGAAGTCGCGCCCTCGCACATATTCGAACGCAGCGGAAGCGACCTTGGCGTCGAAGTGCCCGTGTCGCCGGCAATAGCCGCTCTCGGCGGCGCGATAGACGTGCCGACGCCGGATGGCATGGCGCAGCTTCGCATTCCCGCCGGAACTGCGGACGGGCAGGTGTTCCGTCTGCGCGGCAAGGGGATCAAGGCGCTCAACGGCGCCGGCCAGGGCGATCTGTCCGTGCGGATAGCGGTCGAAACGCCCGTGAAACTCTCTTCCGCGCAGAAAGAGACGCTCGAGAAATTCATCGACCTTTCTACGGATGCCAATTTCCCCCGGGCCGGAAGGTTCGGACAGGAAGCGACGCTCTTCTTCTCGCGGCGCGACGCGTTGAACAAGATTTGAGAACCCGGGTATGGACAGGCTTCCCGCAGAACCCGCAATGCTGCGCGCGCAAATCGTCGAGCTCCCGCCCGCCGCCGCGCGCCATTTGAAAGTCCTCCGCGCAAAAAAGGGCGATCTCGTGGAGCTGTTCGACGGCGAGGGCGCTGAACGCGCGTTCGAAGTCTGCGGCGACGGGACGCTCTCCGCCGCCGGAGAACTTCGCGTTCTCGCACGCCCGTGCGCGCCTGTCGTCCTGTACGCCTGCGTCACCAAAGGCTCCAGATGGGATTGGACCGTCGAGAAAGCGGTGGAACTCGGCGTCTCGCGCATTGTCCCTGTGATTTCGGAACGCACCATAGTGCGGCTCGGCGCGGGCGGCGAGCGCGAAGCGAAAGCGGAGCGCTGGCGCCGCGTGGCGCTCGACGCCGCACGGCAGTCCCATGCCGTGTGGCTGCCGCGCGTGGAAGCCCCCGTGGATTTCGCGGATGCGGTTGCGGACATTGCGTCCGGCGGCATCCCGGTGTTCGGTGGTTTTCTGCGCAACCCGCCCCCGCCCCCGCTGCTTGAAGCGGCGGAGACTGTCGCCGCCGCGCGCGGACTTTCCTCCGGCGCGGGAGTCTTCACCGGGCCTGAGGGGGATTTCACATCGCAGGAAACCGCAGCGCTTGAAGACGCCGGTGTTGTTCCCGTCTCGCTCGGTCCGACCGTGCTTCGGGCGGAAACGGCCGCGATCTGCGCGCTTGCAGTTCTTGCCGCGCGTCTGCAGGCTGCGGAACGGGCATCCCCCTCCCCCGCGCGACAGTCCGCACAATGATTTTGCCGTCAAGGACTTGCTCGGATGGAATCGGTTTTCGAGTCGTCATCGCCTGAAGAAACGGCCAAGATCGCCTGCGAGTTTGCGAAACTTGTGCGCGCTGGAGACGTGGTCTGTCTTGAAGGCGATCTCGGCGCAGGCAAAACCGCGTTTGCGCAGGCGTTCGCGCGCGCAGTCGGTGTGGAAGAGCCGGTGACGTCCCCGACGTTCTGTCTTGTCTCCGAGTATGCTGCTCGCGAGTGGCTGTTCGTGCACATGGATCTCTATCGTCTTTCCGGACCGGACGATGTCCTTTCACTCGGTTGGGAGGATTATCTTTCGCGCGGCGCGGTAGTGTTTGTCGAGTGGCCGGACCGTGCGGGGGATCTTGTGCCGGAAAACGCCTGGCGCGTTTCGATTGCACATGGATCCTCCCCCCTCTCGCGCACTATTTCCATTTCGCGGATTCCCGCAGCGTAAATCGCATTACTGGCCGCGTTTCACTTGAGCACACCGCGGGAGAAGTGTTTGGGTTTTGTCAGGGCGGGGCGGGCGTGAGTCAAAATCTTTCGCGTCTCTCGTCTGACGTCTCATTCCGTAAGAGGTCTAGGAATATAGGATTCCTGGCTTCTATCGCGGGGACAGCAACAAGCGTACGATAACAAGGGCGCGATGTCGCGAGACATTGCGCGGAATCTGCGTTTAGGCGGCAGATCGCGGCGAGCCGGACGGGGCGGCATTATGCTATAATAGCCGACATGAAAAACATTGCCTTTGCATTTGGCGTCTGGGCGGCGGTGTGCGCAGCTCCGGCGGCTTCCATCGGAGAAACCCGGTTTGCGCCTCGCGGGACGGACGACCGGACGGCTGAAGTCCTCGCCGCAGTGAAGAGCGGGGCGACGCTGCGTTTCGAGAAGGGCGAATACCATTTCCGCTCGCCGTCGAAGATCGAATACTCGATTTCAAACCACGACAATCCCGGATCGCACCGCGTGTTTCTGCCGGTGACGAATGTCGTCGATTTCGCCATCGCAGGCGAGGGCGCGAGGTTCGTTTTCCACGGCGATGGTGTGGGAATGACGCTCATGGATTCGCGGCGCGTTTCAGTGAAGGGCGTCTCTTTCGATTGGGCGCGTCCGGCTTTCTCCGAGGCGCGTGTCGCGAAGACGGCGAAAGACGGCGTCGTCCTCCGGTTCGATAGCTCCATCTTCCCCATGTCCATCGAGCGCGGGAAACTCTTCGCGACGGGAGACGGGCGTAAAATCCAAGCAAGGCTCGTGTCGTTTTTCGACGGCAAGACCATGCAGCCCATAATCGGAAGGCGGCAGATTGCCCGCGCCGATCC
>CACYEO010000068.1 GCA_902773475.1 uncultured bacterium
GACCGTGAAAGCCGTGAATTTCGCGGCGGCCCTGTACCTTGCGGTGGCCGCGCTTGTGGTGGCGTCCGAAATCTCCGGCGGCGAACCGCCGTGGCGCATCGACAAATTGCTGATCCTCGCCATCGGCCTTCTCGTGCTCGTCGGCGCGATTACAGTGGTTCTGCGTCAAGGCGCAATCCTCTTGAACCGGCTGTTCTGCGCCGTAAAAGGCGGCAAGGCGGTCGACCCGCCGGCGCCCGCGGAGGGGATTGCGGTTTCGGTGGACGACACGTGCCAGCGCTGGCTGCTGGGCACGGGAGTGTGCTTCTTCATGATGAGCTTCGTCCTGATCGCCCTCGCGAACGTAAAGGGCGACGTCCAGGACGGCTTCATCCAAAAAGTGAAATTCATATCTTCGCACGGGATTTTTTCCATCTGGATAGGCTACGGGCTGGCATTCGGCCTTGCGGTTGCGAACCGCTGGACGGCGCCGCTCCTGCGGAACTCCCCGTTCCGCCGTGCCGTCTCCGCAGTGTTCCTCGCGGCCGCCGTCCTGACGTGCGTGATTCCGGTGTGGGAAAACTACACGAACGACAACCTGATCAAACTCATGGGAAGCGCCGAGCAGAACGGACACACGTTCGGCTGGCAGTTCGGCGCGTACCAGCTTGAAGGAGAACGCGCGATTTCGCGCGAACTTTCGGCTGACGAAGAACCGCTTCCGAACCCCGACTGGCCCAAGCCGATGGATCCGGGCGCGCTCTTCTTCGGCGGAACGGATCCGGGGCGTTTCGTCCCGACATACATGATCTACGCGGCGGACTTCCGCCCGGACGTACACCTGATAACCCAGAACGCCCTTGCCGACGGCACGTACATGTCGGTGGAGCGCGACCTTTACGGGCACGACATCTGGATTCCGGACACCGATGACGTGCAGGAGGCGTTCGAGCGGTACCGGAACGAATTCGGCGGAGACGGCGAAAACGGGCGTCTCCAGGTCACCGGCGCGCAGAACGTGATGAAGATCAACGCCATCCTCGCGCGCATGATGTTCGACCACGAACGCCTGCGCCGCTCCTTCTACATCGAAGAGAGCTACCAGATACCGTGGATGTATCCGTACCTTGAACCGCACGGTCTGATAATGCAGATATCGAGCGACGTGTCGCGAGACGGGAAACCCGCTTCCGCGATACCGGTCTCAAACGCGACGGTGCGCGCGGACATGGATTTCTGGGACTGGTACGGCAGGCGGCTGCTGCGCGATCCGGCCTTCAAGCGCGACTTCGCCGCGCAGAAGGCGTTCGCGAAACTCAGAACCGCCATTTCGGGAGTGTACTTCGAGCGCGGCCGCCGCGCCGAAGCCGAACAGGCCCTGCGCGAAGCGTGCCATCTCTACCCCATTTCCCCCGAATCGGTCTTCAGAACGTTCCAGACGGTCCTCACGCGCGAACCGCATCTCCACGCATCGTACGCCAAGACGGCGATGAAAGACGGACGCATGCAGGCTCCGCGCCTGACGGGTCTCGTGAATCCGGACGGGATGGACCGCCTGCTGCTGGCGATTTCGTTCATGCACGGACAGGATCCCAACAACGCAGTCGCCGCCACGCTCTGCCGCAAGGTCGAGCGTCTTGCGGAACTTCAGGAGAAATTCGCGGCGGCCGGAAAACTCGGCACCGGCGAATACGCCGAAATGTCCACGCTGTTCCGCGACATCTCCCGCTTCGATCTTGCGCTGCACTTCGCCGAACGCGTGGCGGACGACGGGAAATTCATCGAGCCGGGACCCGTTGCGGAATGTCTGGAAACGGCCATGTTCTCGCAATCCGCAGGACTGCGCGCGGAACTGGCGAGCCGCATCCGCAGGGCCGCGGCGTCGGGCAAGCACGCGGCCTGGTTCAAAGATCCGGACAACGACGCCAAACTGCGCCTTGCGGCGGAGGCGGCCCTCTCCGTGGCGCTCGACGTATCCCGCTCGTCCGTGCAATCGAAAGACGCCGTCGCGAACACGTGCATCAACGACGCCGAGGCGCTGTTCCGGCTGAGGTCCGCGAATATCGCGGCCCGGAAGGATTTCGCCGCGTTTCTGCAAATAGCGGACTTCTGCCGCAAAATCGTGAAACTCGAGAGCGAAAATCCGCAGAGCGCGGTTTCGACGGCCGCAAAACGCATCGCGCAGCGCGCGATTTCGGGGGCGGCGCCGTTCATCGACGCGCAAGACTCGTTGAGCACGCTCATCCAGTTCGCCAACCACGCGGCGGCTTTCGGCAATCCCAGAGAGCACGAGGCCGCATTGCGCCGCGCCGTGACAGTGGACGAGGCGACGATGCGCAAACTTGTCGGAGACGGCATGGTGGAAGCGCTCAAACGCCGGCCCGCGCCGGGCGCAAGAGCCCCGGCCGGAACGGGACTGAACAGATACTGACGAAAACGCAAAAAACGCCAAAATGAAAATAAAACGACGAGTCGGGCGCGAAAGGGCGCTGCAGCTCCTTTGCCAGTTCGACATGAATCCGCCGCAGGACATCGACGCCGCGATAAAGGGATTTTGGGAACTTGAACAATCCGCGGCCGACGAGGACACGAGCCTGAACGCTCAAGACGGCGGGCTGCCGGGGGCGGAAATCCGCGGCGCCGCCGCGCTGCCGCCTGAAGAGCGCGCTTTCACGGAAGAGCGCGCGCGCGGCGCGTGGGAAGCCCGCAAAGAACTCGACGCTCTGCTCGAAAACGTGATCAAAAACTGGGAAATCTACAGGCTCGGAACGGTCGAGCGCAACACGCTGCGTCTAGGCGCGTGGGAAATCCTGAACAAGCGGGAGGTCCCGTCCGCCGTGGTAGTGAACGAAGCGGTGGACCTTGCGAAGTATTTCTCGTCGTCGGGAGCCGGACGCTTCGTGAACGGAGTGCTCGACAAGATCGTGCACGAAAGGCGCAACGGACGCGGCAAACCGGAATCCACCGCGGAGAAGGCGGACGCGGAATGAAAAATTCCGTCCAGGAAGATGCATTTTTCCTTGAAAGGGCGCTGTCGCTCGCGCGGCGCGGCGAGGGGCGCACGCGACCGAATCCGCCGGTAGGCGCGGTTATCGTGTCGGACGGCAAGATCGCCGGCGAAGGATGGCACCGGCGCTGCGGCGGCGACCACGCCGAAACCGCAGCGCTGAAAGACGCCGCGCCGATGTCCGCCGCAGCGGCCCGCGGCGCGACGATGTATGTTTCGCTGGAACCGTGTTCGAAGGCGGGGCGCGTCGGAGCGTGCACGGATGCGATAGCCGCGTCCGGCGTGAAGCGCGTGGTGTACGCGCTGCCGGATCCGAACCCGGCGAACAGGGGGAAGGCGCGGAAGGCGCTTGCAAGGCACGGAATAGAATGTACGCTTTTCAAGGGCGACCGCAGAGTGGCGGAAGAGGCGGCCGCATTGATTGCGCCTTTCGCAAAGACGATACGCACTGGACTTCCGTACGTGACGGTAAAAATCGCGATGTCGCTCGACGGGCGCATCTGCGACGGCGCCGGGAACGCGAAGTGGATATCGAGCGAAAATGCGCGCCGGCGGACGGGACTTCTGCGAGCGCGGGCGGACGCCGTGATGGTAGGCGCCGGGACGCTGCGGGCGGACGACCCGTCGCTGCTTTCGCGCACAAAACCCAATCCGGGGCTTCTGCGCATAATCGCGACGTCCGGGCGGCATCCGCTTCCGCCCGGGGCGCAAGTCTTCAACGACGGCGCAAGAGGACGCACCGTCATCCTTTGCGCGGGGCGGAAGACTCTTCCGCCCGCAACGGCAAGGCTGGCCGCGGAAAAAGGCCTGCTGGCCGCAATCGCCGCACCGTCCCTCGAAGAAGGCCTGCGCGAAATTTACAGACGCACGGGCGCGATGCACATCCTGTGCGAAGGCGGCATGAAACTGGCGGTGTCGCTGGCCGAAGCAGGACTCGCGGACGCGTGGCTGGCCGTGATCGCGCCGAAAGTCGTCGGTTCGCGGAAGATCGCGGACGCCGCGGAAATAGAATCGGCCGCCGTGCTGCCGGACTTTCCGGCCGGCGGCGGAACGTTTACGGACATTTCGATTTTGAACGATCCGCCGGCGCGGGAGCGCCGCCGGAAAACAGGAGAGACAGACAATGCCTGAACAAGACGGCGGACAGCCCCTTTCCAACGTGCGCAACATCGGCGTCGTGGCGCATATCGACGCGGGAAAGACCACGACGACGGAGCGCATACTTTTCTACACCGGGCGCATACACCGCCCGGGCGAAGTCCACGAAGGCAACACCACCACGGACTTCATGGTGCAGGAAAAAGAGCGTGGAATAACCATACAGTCCGCGGCGATATCGTGCGAATGGAAAGGCTGCGCGATAAACCTGATCGACACCCCCGGACACGTGGATTTCACCATGGAAGTCGAACGCTCGCTGCGCGTGCTCGACGGCGCGGTGTGCGTATTCTGCGCGGTGGGCGGGGTCCAGCCGCAGAGCGAAACGGTGTGGCGCCAGGCGGACCGCTACGGCGTGCCGCGCATCGCGTTCGTCAACAAGATGGACCGCATGGGCGCGGACTTCATGCGGGTAGTCTCCGAAATCCGCGAGAAACTGCGCGCGCGGGCGCTTCCGGTCGAACTGCCGGTCGGCCGCGAAGAAGATTTCAAGGGCGTGATAGATCTCCTCGAAATGAAGGCGATCGTATTCGACGAAGCGAGCGAGGGGAAGAATTTCTCCGTGGGCGAAATCCCGGCGGAGCTGGCGGACGACGCCGCGCTCGCGCGGGCGGAACTCTGCGAATCGGTCGCCGACCTAGACGAAGATTCGGTGGAGCCGTTCCTCGAGAACGGGACGCTTTCGGCGGAACAGCTCCGCGCGGCGCTGCGCCGCATAACGGTTTCCGGCAGGGGCGTGCCGGTGCTGTGCGGCAGTTCCCTGCGCGACAAGGGCATACAGCCGCTGCTCGACGCCGTGGCCGCATATCTTCCCTGCCCGTACGACAGGCCGAGCGTGGAGGCGACGGATCTGAAGAGCGGCGAGAAAACAGTGCGCCGCCAGAGCGACCGCGAACCGCTCGCTTCGCTCGTTTTCAAGATTTCCTCCGACTCGTACGTCGGGAGGCTTTTCTTCGTGCGCGTGTATTCAGGCTCGCTGAAAAAAGGCGCGAACGTCTACAATCCGCGCACGCGGAAACGCGAACGCATCTTGAAAATCGTGCGGCTGTTCGCCGACCAGAGGCAGGAGATCGACGAGCTGAAAGCGGGCGACATCGGCGCGGTCGTAGGGCTGAAAGACTGCACCACGGGCGACACGCTCTGCGCGGAGATGAAGCCGTGCTATCTGGAGCGGATAACCGCGCCGCAGCCTGTGATGTTCCTCGCGGTGGAGCCGAAATCGCAGGCGGACAAGGACAAGCTCGTTTCCGCGCTTGAACAGCTCGCGGCGGAAGATCCCACCTGCCAGGTGCGCACCGACGAAGAGACCGGGCAGCTCATACTGTCCGGCATGGGCGAACTGCATCTTGAAATCCTCGTAGACAGGCTGAAACGCGAATTCCGCTGTTCCGCCAATGTCGGAAAGCCGATGGTCTCCTACGCGGAAACAGTGACGGCGGAAGGCCGGTCTGAGTACATGTTCGACCGCGAACTCGGCGGCAAGCGCCACGCGGTGAAACTTTCGGTGCGGGTGTCGCCGCTCGAACGCGGCAAAGGGCGCAAGACGGAAGTATCGCGCGCAGTGCGCAACGCGCTTCCCGATCCGGCGCTTGCCGACTGCATCGAGCAGGGGCTTTCGGACGGCATTCTCACGGGAGTGCTTGCGCGCTATCCCATGACCGACATCCTTGCGGAGGCCGTCGCCGTGGAAATCGTCGATCCCGAAGCGTCGGACGAAATCGCTCTGCGCGGCGCGGCGGTGATGGGCTTCCGCGAAGCGGCCGAGGCGGCAAAGCCGGAATTTCTCGAGCCGATAATGAAACTTGAAATCACCGTTCCGCCGGAATCGATGGGCGCGGTGCTCGGCGACCTCAACGCGAGACGCGGCACGGTGCTCGGCACGTCCGCGCGCGGAGACATGCAGATAGTATCGGCGCAGGTTCCGCTTGCCAGTCTGTTCGGATACGCCACGGCGATACGTTCGCTGACGAAAGGCCGCGCGGGATATTCCATGGAGCCGGACGAATTCGCCGTGACGCCGCGCGCGGTGCGCGAAGAACTCCTGTCGCGCTGACGGCCGGAGCCGCGCGGCGGAACGCCGTCACTTCGGCGAGGCGGGAAGAGACGAGAGCGCCAGACACGCCTCGTACTGCGAAAGCGGGGATATCGCCACGGCCACCCCCTCGCGCGCGGCGGCCGCTTTCATGTCGTCCGGCGCCGGGCGGCTGTGGCACAGCACTATCGCCTTTATTCCGGCGAGTGTGCAAACCGCTATCGTGTTCAGGTGGTTCTGGATCGTAATCAGAACTGAACCGTCCGGGGCGTGGCCCATGACGTCGGAAAGGAGATCCGAAGAATACGCGCACGAAACATCGGGCGAGATTTCCGGCGGCGTGGCGGACGAGCCTTTCACAAGCCTGAGTATTTCGGAAAAATTCACGCTCTGTCCTTTCCGCCGCCGACGTTCTGCGCGGGGCCGTCCGCCGCAGCCGGACCGGGCGGATCCAGGTTGAACGTGCAGACGACCGTAGTGCCTTTGCCCATGGTGGAGGTTATGTCGAAGCGGTCGGACACGCGCTTTGAATTCGCAAGACCCATTCCCGCGCCGAAACCGAGCGAGCGGATCCAGTCGTTGGCCGTGGAAGTTCCGTCCTGGCAGGCCCAGACTATGTCGGGAATGCCAGGGCCGGTGTCTTTGGCGGTCACCGTGGCCGTGCCGTCGGCGATCATGAACGTGAGAGTTCCGCCGAAGGAATGTATGCAGATGTTTATTTCAAGTTCGTACGCGGCGACCGCTATCC
>CACYEO010000069.1 GCA_902773475.1 uncultured bacterium
CAGTTTTCATGTTCTATATAATACCATAGAATATGGCGCAAATCAAGGGGATTTTTGAAGTTTTTGCAGAAAAATGTCGTTACACCCAAAAATCCCACAGTTCCATCAATACTGTTGCCTGTTCGGGTTTTTTGTTGTAGACTTTGCCCAGAATCGCACCCGCCGCGAGGCGTGTGCAAAAACACTGCAAAGGGACGCCAGCCGCATGAAACTGCAAACCCTCCTGTCGACAGCCGCAATCGCGGTTTCCACGCTCGCCGCCGCGAACACGCCCGGCGAATGGTCGCGCATATACCTCGGTTCCAGTCCGTCCGTCTCGCCGGACGGGTCTTTCTTCCTCTTCGGCTGGTGCGACAGGATCTGGCGCGCATCCGTCGACGGCGGCGTCGCCACGCCGCTGAACGACGGACTTTCGCGCGACTGGCGCCCGATCGTCTCGCCCGACGGCCGCAAAGCGGCTTTCATGTCCGACCGCGAAGGCTACCCCGCGCTTTTCGAACTCGATCTCGCCTCCGGCGCGCGCCGCCAGGTCACATTCCACACCGAAGGCCTGGAACCGTGGGGCTACACCGCAGACGGCAAGTCGATGCTCGCCGCGGCAAACCGCGACGCCGCGGCGGACGGCGAAGCGTCCCTGCGGTTCTGCCCCCGTCCGGTTTTCATCTCCATGGAAACGCGCAGCGCGGAAAAAACGATATTCGAAGCGCCGCTGCGCGACCCGGCGCTTTCGCCCGACGGAAAGAAAATCCTTTTCGTAGACCGCGGCGAAATGCCTTCCATCTGCTGGCGCAAGCGCGCAAAGGGCAATTGGTCCTCCGCCACCGGAGACATCTGGCTGTACGATTCCGGAAAAGCGGACAAATCCGATCCCGGCAAGGCGTTTACGCCCGTGGCGACGGGGCGCGAAGACGACAGATTTCCCGTCTGGGCGAGGGACGGAAAATCCTTCTACTACCTCAACGACTCCACCGGATGCCGCAACGTGCACCGCCGCTCCCTCGAAACCGGCGAAGACCGGGCGATAACGAAATTCACCGACAACCACGTCCGCTCCTATTCGATTTCCGCCGACGGCCGCACCATGATCGCATGCCAGGGATTCGATTTCTGGCGGCTCGACCCCGAGGCGGAATCCCCCGTTCCCCAGCGCATAATCCTGCGCCCGGCCGGATTCGACCCCGCCGCCAACACCGCCATGCGAGTTTCGTCGGACAAGGCGGGAAGCGTGGAATCGAACGCCGACATCGCATTTTCGCCGGACGGTTCGCAAATCGCGTTCATCGCCTGCGACGCCCTGTGGGTGATGGACTCTACCGGGAAACGCCCGGTCTGCGTGGACGGATCGGATCTTTCCGCGGCATGCTCGTGCACATTCTCGCCGGACGGAGAAATCCTCTACTATCTTGCGGACTGCGGCGAAAGAACCGATGTTTGCGCCGCGCGCCGCGCCGATCCTTCCAGAACATGGAGCGAAAACTCCTCGTTCCGTCTTGAGCGCCTCTCCAAAGACGATTCCGGAAAATCGCTCCTTTCCGTTTCGCCTGACGGATCGAAGCTGGCGTGGACAGGCAAAACCGGAGAATTCCGCATCGCCGATACGAACGGATGCGTGAAGTACATGCCGCAGACCCCGACGCAAGGCTGCGCCGAATACGTCTGGTCGCCGGACTCCAGGTGGATCGCAGCGACGCTCGGCGACGACACGGGCAACCGCGACGTCTGGATCGTCCCCGCGCACGGCGGCGACGGCAAAACGCCGGACCCGCAGCCGTACAACGTTTCGCGCAACTACAAGAGCGACGGCTCGCCCGCGTGGTCGCCGGACGGCAAAATACTCGCATTCAGCGGCCTGCGGGCCATGAACGGCGGCGCCCGCACGATTCTCTACGCGTATCTCGACCCGGACGACGAATACGCGGACATGCCAGATCCGTCCTTCCCGCACGAAAAGAAAAAGGATAAAGCGAAGAAAGCCGGCGCAGCGAAAGACGGCGTGGAAAAAGACGGCGCGAAAACGCAGGATGAAAACGACTCCGCCGCGGAAGAAAGCGGGGACAAGGACGGCGGCAAGGGCAAGACGGGTCTCAAAAACGGCGGAGAAGCGAAACCCCGGCCGGAGACGAAAATAGCATTCGACGGACTTGCAGACCGTGTAAGGATGGCGAAAGTCGACGGCCGGAACCTGCTCTTCGCGTCCGATTCGCGCACGCTTGCGTTCAACAGCGGGAAAAGCACGTTCACGGTGAAACTCCCCGGGGACCTGAAACCTGTCAAGATATTCGACGAATGCGTCATTCCGATAGCATGGCCGGGCAAGCCGGACAAGAAAAGACTTCTCGGCGCATCCGCGTCGCTTCCCTTCCGCGACGGCAAGCGCGTGGAATTCAAGGTCTGCAAGGAACGCAACGTCGCGGACTGGCAGGAGCTCGTCTGCATGAAAGCGTGGGGGGAGCTGCGCGACAGATTCTGCGACACTGCGATGCACGGCGCGGACTGGGCGGCGGTGAAAGAAAAATACCGGCACGCACTGCGCAACGCGCCGCACTGGAGCGTGGGGCGCGACGTTCTGAACCTCATCGTTGGCGAACTCGATTCCTCGCACCTCGGCTTCAAGCCGGCGAACACGCCGCCTGCGGCGTGGAACAGACGGATCCGCCGCGATGCGTGGACTCCGGTCACCGCCCATATCGGCGCGCGCTTCGACCCGTCGCACAAGGGCCGCGGGTGGCTCGTGCGCGACATCGCGACCGGTTCTTCCGCGGACCGCGGGCGGCGCGGACTCATGCCCGGCGACACGGTTGTTTCGATCGACGGCAGGGAAGTCAATCCAGACATGGATTACGCGAAAGCCATGAACGTCCCCATGCCCCACGACTTCCGCATCGTGTTCGAACGCGGAGGCGAACGCCGCGAAATAGAACTCAAGGCCATGACATACGCCGAAATCCGCAAACTCCTCCGCAACGACGAAATACGCGCCGTGCGCGACTACGTCCATTCAAAAGGCAACTACGGATACATAAACATCGAAGCGATGGTCGAACCGCACCTGAGCCGTTTCATGGACGAAATCCACGCGGAAGGCCACGGCCGCGACGGAATCATAATCGACGTGCGGTACAACCACGGCGGACACATCGCGGACAGGGTGCTCGACGTCCTGTGCTCGCCGCAGCATTCGCGCTCGCGCTTCCGCGGCAACACG
>CACYEO010000070.1 GCA_902773475.1 uncultured bacterium
GGCAGTACCTACATACATCAATGACATCTAAAGAAAGAGTCCTGTTTTGAAAACTACAACAAGTCCTGTTTTGATTTCACCCCGACAGGGTGTTCGTTTTCTCTTGCGCGCGCCCGTCCGGCATTGTAGACTATCGGTGTTGCGCATTCCTAATGCGGTCAATCGTCCAGAAAGGAGCAAAAATGAAAAAGATAGCGTTGGCGGCGTCTGTCTGCCTTGCGGCGGCCGGTCTGTCCGGTTGCTTCACCTCCCCCGTGTCGTTCGAAAGCTGCTCCGTCCCCGTGCCTGCGGCGGGATTTTCCGTGTGCGGCTCGGATGTCGAGGGCACTCATGACAGGATATGGGTGTTCGGCATCGGCGGAACGCTTTCGGAGTCGCCCCAGCATATCGCGTACAAGTCCGCGCTCGGCAAGGCCAACGGAGCGGACGCGCTTGTCGGGATGACGATAGACGAGCAGTCCGTGTTCGTGATTCCGTTTTTCTCGCTTGTGAGGACGCGCGTCGTCGGCACGCCTGTGAAGTTCGCCAATTCCGGAAAAGAAAAATGACCGCCGGCGCGCCCGCCGCGCGGCGGGCGCGCTTTGCATGTCTGCTGCAATGGAACAAAAGCGGAAGGATGCGCCCCAGGGCGGGGAACGCGGAGGACGGATTTCGGTTTCGTTCTCAGTTTCCGACAGTTATGCCCAGCATCTCGCCGTCGTCATTGCGAGCATTCTGTATAACAACCCCGGATCGAGTTTCGTCTTCCACGTGCTGCACCGCGATTTCAGCGAAGAAAACATGGCGAGGGTGAAGGAGCTGGAGAATTTCCGGCGCGGCGCGGCGTGCAGGACGGCAAGCGTGAAGTTCCACAGGGTGGACGCCTCGCTTTTCGACAAATTCCCGATCCCGGCGGAACTCGAACATGTCACGCAGGAAATGTACTACCGCTACCTCCTGCCTGAAGTGCTCGCAGATGAAGACCGCACGATATACAGCGATGTGGATGTTTTGTGCGCAGGGGACTTGCGTCCGCTCTGGGAGACGGATTTGAGGGGCTGCATCCTGGCGGCGGTTTCAGAAGGCGAAGCCGGGGAATACAAGAAAAAACTTATCGGACTGGAAGGCGACGCTCCGTATTTCTACTCCGGGCTTCTTGTGATGGATCTCGCGAAAATGCGCGAGGAAGGCGCAGCCCGCCGCCTTTTTGAAATAACGGCCGGCAATTCGCAAAAAATGTCGTGGCCGGACCAGGACGCGATCAACCTTGCGTTTTACGGGCGTATCCTCATGCTCGGGCCGGAGTGGGACGGCATAAACGTCCGGTATTCTCCGTTCAGAAAAGGCGTCGCGATCTGGCATTTCCCCGGCTTTACCATGAAGCCATGGTGCAACATCTGGAAGAATACGACTTGGCCGGTCTATCTCAAATATCTTCTCAAGTCGCCCTACCGCGCCAATGCCGCCCGTTTCGTGTGGGGACACGTCAAGGGATTCTTCTTCTTCAAATACACCAAAAAGCGCGTTACGCGCTGGCTCGTGTGCGGCATCCGCGTATGGAAACGCAAGGAGGGCGCATGAAGTTTCTGGCTTCGCTGCTGACGTTTTTCGTGCCGGTTCCCCGGCTGCGGAAGAGATGGCGCAGGCGGCTCGCGACATGGTTTTTCACGGCGGGGCCGCGCCGCCGCGCGAAATCGTTCGGCAGGCATTCGTTTGCCACGGGGCGCTGCGTCCTTTCGAAAAACACTTCTGTCGGCGACTGGACCGGTCTCGGCGGCGTCGTGGTTCTCGGCGGCGGCGGCGTGACGATTGGCAGCCATGTTTCGACCGGACCCGGGCTTGTCATCCAGACTCAGAACCATGTATATGAAGGCGAAACTCTGCCGTTCGGCCCGGGATTCGTCTGCAAGCCGGTGGAAATAGGGGATTGCGCGTGGATCGGCATGAATGTCACGCTTCTTCCCGGGACGAAAATCGGCGAGGGCGCGATAATCCAGATGGGGAGCGTGGTGCACGGGGAAATACCGCCCTGCGCGATCGCCGGCGGCAACCCCGCCAAGGTGTTCGCATGGCGCGACAGGGAGCGGTATGCGAAATTGAAATCAAGCGGCGCTTTTCTGGGTGTGCAGTCGTGATATCGGCCGTGCCGCGACAGGTAAATGCTTCCGGAGACTTTAATGTGCGATAGTGAAAAAGGAAAAAACGCCCGCAGCCCCGCGGTCAGCGTTATTATAACGGCCTACAACGCGGCGCGGAGCATCCGGAAATGCGTTGAAAGCATAATGGCGCAGACGTTCCGCGATTTCGAATGCGTTGTGGTGGACGACGGGAGCGCGGATTCAACCGCTGAAATTGTCGGCGCGCTTGCCGAGGCGGACGCGAGGGTCCGCCTGGTAAAACGTAAAAACGGCGGCCAGTCTGCCGCCTTGAATACGGGGCTCGCCGGGACAGGCGGAAAATATGTGTATATGATGGATTCGGACGACGAGGCGTCGCCATGCCTGCTTGAAGCCGCGGTCGGCGCGCTTGAAGCGGATCCAGGCGCGGATTTCGCGACGTTCGATTTTGCCAGGCTGTCGAATCCGGCGCAGAAGCCCGTAGCGCACGCGGACGCCGTCCCCGCACCTGTGAAAGTGCCGTCCGCGCTCGATTTCTGGCTTTCGACCGGGCGGGACCACAATATATGGATGTCGGTGTACAGACGCGCCGCCATCGACGGAATCCGTTTTCCCGAAGGATACATCCACCAGGATTTCTTTTTCAACTACATGTTTTTCAAGGGCGGACGCAGGGGCGTTTACCTGCCGTGCGCTCTTTACGCATACGACGACTGCACTCCGGGTTCCATCACGAACAGCCCGATGTCGAAGCGCAAGGTGAATGCCATGTTCGACCTCTGCCGCATGTTGTACGAGGCGTATGCCTCCGCACCCGCCGGCGAGCGCGAGAAGCTCAGGAGACGCGCCCTCCAGCCGCGGATCAAAGACCGGCTGAAAAACGTGTACAGGTCCGGCGACGCGGATCTCGTGGAACTTGCCGGGGAGCGCGCGCGCGAGGCGTTCCGGCTGGGCATATTGCGGTTTTCCGGGTTTACCCTGCGTTGGAAGTTCCGTCTTTTGCGGATTCTGCTGTCGCGGAAACGGAGCAAGGAAGGCTGATGGGCTGCATAGACAGACTTCTCCCCTGGCGGAACACGTGGTGGTGGCCGCGATGGAAGACGCCGTCTTTCCTGATGCTGCACAGCGTCGGCGAAGAGGTTGTGGATCCATGCTGTCCGAACAATACGGTGCGGCCGGGTGAGCTGCGGGCGCTTGTGGCGGCGATGCGCGCCGACGGCTATTCGTTCGCGACTTTCCACGATGCCTGCGCGCGCGGCGGCGCGCGCACGGCGTGCCTCACTTTCGACGACGGATGGGCGGACAATTACACGGTCCTTTTCCCCATATTGAAAGAACTGCGGGTCCCGGCGACGCTTTTCGTCACGAACCGCGGCGATCCGTCCTTCCCGCGCGAAAAGTGGTCGGACGAAGA
>CACYEO010000071.1 GCA_902773475.1 uncultured bacterium
CCTGTGCAGATTTTCGAAACTCGTCGAAAAGTTCCGCTGGAGGTTGTAGCAGAGTTCCGTTCCCTCGGGGAATTTGACGTTCGTGTTTTCGGCGAAAACCTCGACTTCGCCGGGGAAGGAAGTCTCGTATCGCCATGCGACGCCGTCGTTCCTCGCGTGCATGGTGAACGACCAGTCGCCGAAGTCGACTTTCGTCTCGTTTCCGGCAAGGTCGATCTGCGACTTCTTGTATACGGGCGTCGCGAGAGTCCCGCCGACCTTTTTCGATGACGCGGACGGCTTCGCGTTCGTGCCGTCGAGAGTGGCCAGGCCGTTTAGCGTGAGCGAAATTTCGATCGGCTTTACGAGGGTCTTGCCGTTTCGGAGGACGGAATATCTCATTCCCTTCGCGCCGGTTTCGAGCCTGATTTCGTTCTTCCCGTCGGGCGACACCGCCTTGAAGGTCGCCGCGGAAGCGGAAAGCGCCGCCGCCGCGACTGCCGCCGCCATGATACTGCTGGTTTTCATCCTGCTGTTCCTTTTTTTGCTTTGGTTTTTACGGACTGTCGTTACCGGATGTACTTCAAGAAAGGTGTGACGTACTTGTCGAGCGTGTACTGCGCGCGATCCGAGGCCTTGTCGGTAAAATGTTTAAGATACGATCTTGCCCACAGCTCGCGCGACCCTGCAAAGGATTGATCGCATTCTTCGACATGAAACTGTATCTGCATGGCGGCCGCCCAGTTGATGTACAGTTCCGAAGGATCGGCACGGAACAGATTCGCATGATGCGTGTTTCTGCAAACGAGATTTGTTCCATCCAGGGTCCAGTCTATGCCAAAGTAATCGATCGTAAATGTGTCGTATTCTCCGTTGTCTATCATTTTTGCGCACAACTGCGCAAGTTTGTATGCCGAAATGATGTTTGGCGGTTGCGCTTTTTTGTCGATGTTTTTTGTTTTGACGTCGATAAGGTCGAAAAAATCGCCGTCTACCGCAAGTATGTCTGCCGTATCGTTCTGCTTTTCTTCAAACTGTGCATCGGGACTCCAGTTTTCTGTGGCGTTTTTCCCCCGGCTGAGCAGAAAAAGCACGGTCGGCGATTGTATGAGTTTGTTTCTCGCTTCGAGACTCTTTGCGTTGAGGTGCTTGGTATACAAATTGTTGAGGTATTCGTATTGCCGGAAAATCTTTCCTGGAAGCATGGCGCACAGTTCGGCGCATGTCAGCTTGTCGAATGGCTCGCCCGCCGCGTGGCCGGAAAGCGTGCCGGATGTTGCGCGAGGAACCGATTTCCCGGCCAGGCGTTTTCCGAGAGCTTCGAAATCGACAATGTGGCTCATTTAACCAGTTCCTCCATGTATCCATTGATATCGTTCGCGATTCCCGCGTCTTTGGTCGCTACAAGTTTTGCCGCAAGGCGCGTCACGGTGTCGTGGATGCCGGTTTCGCGTCTGTCGTCCCATTTGATTCTGCGGAACGGAATATTCGAGAGCGGTTTTTCCGAGAACTCCACTATGTTGCCCTTGACTATGCCATAGTGTCGTATCCAGTTGAAAACCGTGGGGAAGTTGAGATAAGCCAGCATGTATTCTATGGATTCGCGCACACTGCTTTTTTTGAAAAGCGCCGTAACATCCTGCGTAGGATAAAAACCTTTTTCCGCCAGTGCGAAACGGACGTACGATTTTGCCGATATGCGCTCTTTGCACGGAACTAATATGCGCGGGCACTCCCGTGCGAAAAGTTTCTCATTCCGCTTGAACGACCATTGCCAGTACGGGGTGCCTTTCCCGTAGTCGTATCTTTTCGACAGTTCCGCCTTGCGCGGCTGCATCAGCCGGTAAAAATCCGGATATGCCTTTTTGAAAACCGACTCATCGGTTATTCCATCCGGAACGTTGATGTATCTTGTCGCTTTCCCGGGGAAATAGCGGTTGAGATCTTTTGCCTTGAATACGAAAATCGAGGCTTTGGACTCGGCATCGTTCAATGCCGTTCCGGCCGGTATCTGGAAAGCCTTGTCAAGACCGCTTACCATGCCGTTCCCGATTTCGCATACGTCACCGATTGTGGACATCCGTCTGATCGGGAAAAGTCCGCCCCCCGCATCTTCGATTTCGCATGCGGACATAAGCCGCGCGAGAGCCGCCAGTTCGGCGTCCTGCGCAAAAACCCATCTCTGGCCCGGCGAGAACTGTTCCAGTTCCATGTATTCCACGCCGTCTACGGTTTTTTTCTCCGAAAGTCTGTCAAGGATTGCAGAATTCAAGGCGGACTTGCGGGTGAATTTCGCCACTTGCATCTTGGGCTTTTTGCATATATGCGATTTCACGAATCTGAACACTACGGTGGAAACTGTTGCGCCTTTGAATATCGGCGACTCGTTGAATATGTAGAAATGGGAGAAATAGCCATTGCGTGAAAAATAGTCGCGCAGTGATTGCGAATGGGTGGTGTTCATCCAATATTCGGGACAGATGAAAATCAGTTCGCCGCCTTCCTTGAGCGCTTCGACGCCTTTAAGCATGAAAATGTACGAATAGTCGCACAGGGAATTGAAATAACGGTTCCACAGCGCATTTCCGGCAAGTTCGTCTTTGGCGCGTTCGTCAAGGTTTTTCCATCTTACGTAAGGCGGATTGCCGATAACGAGATCGTATTTGCCTGCCGTGTCGGCACTGATGAAACTTTCGCATTTGACGCACCCGTCGAGCGCGGCAAGACGCGGATCTATTTCGTAGCCGGTGATATCCTTGAATCCTCTGGCTCGCAGAAGTTTGATGAAAACCCCCTCGCCGGAAGACGGCTCTAAGATTCTCGATTTGCCGTCCGCCTTTGAAAGGGAAATCATGAACGAAGCGATTTGCTCCGGGGTGAAGTACTGTCCAAGGCTTTTTTTCGACGGTTGTCCGGCAAGGGCGCTGTTTATCGGCATTGCCGCCGATGCGGCAATCGCAGCGGACGCATTGAGTATGAAGTCGCGCCGTCCTATCTTGCTTCCGCCGTTCCCGGCCGGGGCAAAACCGATGTCAATTGCGTCCATATCCTTTCATCCGGCGGATCCGACCGTGTCGGGTGCTCTGCTTTTTACCGGTTTTTTCAGCGGAGGTTTATGACTTTGCCGCCGTTGAGACGGGATTCCTCGGCCGCGAACGCTATGAGGTGGCTTTCGAGCGTCTGTGTGGTGACCGCCGCCATTTCCTGCGGATCGTCGCGGCGCAGCATCCTGAGCATCGCGGCCACGAGATTGAAGTCGCCGCCTCCGTGGCGCGACGGATTCGACACGCGCAGCACGAGCGGAACGCCGGTTTCCACGTCGTTGCCGTCGAAACGGCAGATGTGCAGCGTCTTTCCGTTGCCGATTATTTCGCCGCGCGTGCAGCTGATGCGCGTGGTGCGCACGTTGCGTTCGGTGAATCCGGCCATAACGTGGCTCACGGTCGCGCCGCCCTCGAATTCCATGTTCACTGTCTGGTGGTCGGGGACGTCATTGTCGCAGCAGTATACGCATTTGCCGTATTCCGTCTCGGACACGAGCTTCATCATCGCTTCTCTGGACCTGTCCGGGAAGAGGTATTTCAGATTGTCGTATTTGACGTACATCTTGATGGCGCTCCAGATGCAGTCGTGCTCGATGCCCGCGGGGCAGTCCACGCACCTGTCGGGCGCGCCGGCCGGCTTGTTTTCCGGGCGGAACAGCTTGATCGACCCGAAGCTCGTCACCTTGGTGCAGGGCTTCCCGATCCACCATGAGAAAAGGTCGAAGTCGTGCGAGCATTTGGCGAGGATGATCGGAGAGGATTTTTTGGAGTTCGCCCAGTTTCCGCGGCAGTACGAGTGCGCCACTTTGAAGAATCCGGCGGACTCCTGGTGCGCGATCGAGACGACCTCGCCGATTTCGCCGGAGTCGAGAATCGCCTTTATGTGCGCAAAATACTGCGTGTAGCGCAGAATGTGCCCGATCACCACGAGGCGCTTCTTTTCGAGCGCCTTGGCGATTACTTCCTTGCATTGCTCCGGCGTGGGGGATATCGGCTTTTCGAGAAGCAGGTGGTATCCCGCGTCGAGAGCCAGCAGCGCCGGTTCGTAGTGCAGGGCGTCGGGCATCGTGATCATGACGATGTCGGCTTCTGGATGTTCGGCGAGGCATTCGCGCCAGTCGCTCCAGTAGCGCGGGGCGGCGATGGAACGCGCGTTTTCGGGATCCGGGTCCGCGACGCCGACGATTTCGAGCTCGGACGGATGCGCTTTCGCGTAATCGGCGTACGCGCGGCCGCGATAGCCGGCGCCGAGAACTATGGCTTTGAATTTCTTCTGTTTCACTGCGGGATCCTTAGAGTTAGAGTCCAATGCATTCGCCTTTCAATTCCCGCGCGACGAGCGCGGCCATTTCCAGCACGCGGCTGTCGCCGGAGTCCGCGCCGACGGCAATGACGTCTTTCGCCGTCGCCTTGTATCCGCACCAGCGCAGCTGGTCCAGACAGAAAGTCTTCACGTAGGAGTCGGCGGAGCCGCGCGCTTTCTCCAGAAGCGCGGCGACCCATTTTCTGCGCAGCTGGTCTTTTCCGGGCAGCATGACATGCTGGGTGGCGGCCGCGACGACCGTGAGCGCGAGCGGATCCCCGCCGTAGGCCGGGCGGATCTTCGAAAGAAGCTTCCGCGCGCCGCCGTTTCCGGAAAGCGCCTTTTCCACAGCCTCCGGCGCGGCGGCCTTTTCTATCGCCGCCGCGTTCTGCGCCTGCCAGTCGGCAGTCTTCGGGGTCTTGTCGCCGGTCTCCTCCGGCTTGATGTCGTTCAGCGAGACTGCTTTGTCCTGCTTCGCAGGCTTGGCTCCGCCGTTATCTTTCTTCGCCATTTCAAAACCTCCTTCACGCCTTCTTGAATTCCGACGCCCAGGGCTGGCGCATCGACTGGTACAGGAACCGTTCCGCCGCCGGATCGTTCTTTGCGTGGAGCGAAACCGGGTCGAACTCGAATCCGCGCCCGAGGCGCTGCGCGACAATGCCGAGATTGAACATCGTGCAGCTGCGGAAGCCGTTCGTCTCGTTCAGCGCGAAAGCCTTGCGTTCGCGCACGGACTGCATGAAGTCCGTGATTTGCGGCGCGGGTTCGGGAAGTTCCGCGACCAGTTTGCGCACGTCCATTTCCTTCCCGGAGGAATCCGTCATGCCGAACATCTGGCCTTTGGCCTCCTGCGGAGTCGTCCATGTGCGGACTTTGCCGTTTTTCAGCCGCACCGGCCACACGGACGCCTTCGAGCCGCGCAGGAACGGTTCGTTCTTCAGCGATCCGTCGCCGTCGAGCACCACTTCCGTGCCGTCTGCGTATGTCAGCGTGATGCGGTTGAAGCATCCTACGGTCTCGGGGTGCTGTTTCGGCCCCTGATAGTCGACTTTCACCGGGCTTGTGTCAGCCTTGCAGAGGAGGTATTGGACGGGGTCGAGGTAGTGCTGCGCCATGTCGCCGAGGCCGCCGGCGTCATAATCCCAGTAGCCGCGGAAAGTGCCGTGCGACCGGTCCCTGCAATACGGTTTCCACGGAGCGGGCCCCAGCCACATGTCCCAGTCGAAGCCTTTGGGGACGGGTTCAGGTTTTGCGGCCGTCCTGCCAGACCAGAAAAACTTCCAGTTGAAGCCCTGTCCTGCGCCGAATACGCAGCGGATCGGTTCGCCGGGATTGGAGACCAGATTGTTTTCAACGACCTGGCGGACGGGTTTCACGGGCGTGCCGAAGCCGTAGAACGGGTCTTTGAAGCGGAACCAGGTGTTCAGCCGGAACATGCGCTTTTTCGCTTTGACGGCCTCCATCACGCGCTTGCCTTCGCCGACGGTGCGGGTCATGGGTTTTTCGCACCAGATGTCTTTCCCGGCGTTTGCGGCCATTACGCTCATCACGCCGTGCCAGTGCGGCGGCGTGCAGATGTGTACGATATCGACGCCGGGGTCGGCGATGAGCTCCATGAAGTCTTTGTACGCCTTGATTTTCCCCCACCCCGCCTTTTTCGCCTTTTCCAGGCCGAAGCGCACGTGCGAGGCGTCGGGGTCGCAAAGCCCCACAAGACGCGAGCCTTTGTAAGGCAGGTGGTTTTCGCTGGCCGCAATGCTTCCAAAGCCTATCAGCGCGCGTGTCAGTTGGTTCGACGGCGCCGTGGCCGCGCGGAGAACGCCGGCCGGAACGATGTTGAACGCACCTGCGGCGGCTGCGCCCTTGATGAAAGAGCGTCTCGAAGTCTTGAACTGTGTCATTCCGCAATCCTCCTTATGGCGAGCGCTATGTCATCGACGCGGTTTGCGCCGCCTTCGCGCTCGATTACGAAATTTCCTTCATATCCTATCGCAAGAAGTTCGTCGATGAAAGCGTCGCCGCCCACTTCGCCTTCGCCCCAGGGCGTCTCGTCGCCCCACACGCCGGGGACGGCCGCGAAGCGCGCGTCTTTCACGTGGATCTGCCTGATCCACGGCGCGAGGGTTTTCATAGCGGAGACCGGGTCTCCCTTTCCGTAGAGAATCATGTTCGCCGGGTCGAAGTTGATTCCCACGCCGGGGACTTCCTTCAGGAATTTGGCCAGATCGTCCGCGGTCTCCTGCCCAGATTCGAGAATGAGCGAAACGCCGTTGCGCGCGCATTCGTCGCGCATCCACGAAACGCGCTCTACGAATTTGGCGTATGCCGCCGGATCGGCCTCGTCGAGGAAGCCGGCATGCGCGGAAAGATACGGCGCGCCGAGCTCCTTCGCAAGCTTCGCCGCCTTTGCGAAAATCGCCTTGTTCTTCTCCCAGCATCCGTCCGGCACTATGCCGCCGGTGCGGCGTATGGTTTCGAGCGTCGAGTAGTCTTCCTGCGGAAAGCCGATCATCGCGGACATCAGTTTCCATTCGCCGGACGCGATGCGCGCCTTCACCGCCGCGAGCGCCGCGGCGCCCTCGGCGGCGCCGTGGCGCTCGTCGGGGGCGATGAACGGGCCCAGAGCGAGGTGTATGCCCTTCACCCCGGCTTTTTTCATCTGCGCAGCCACTTCGTCGAGCGGCTTCTGGTAGCTCCAGCTGCACACTCCTATGCGTTCCGCCGCCGGCTTCTTCTGCACGAGCGGGCGGATGAAGATGTTGCGCCATTCGATCGGGTCGCCGTGGCACTGCAGTTCGATCTGCCCTTCCGGGAAGATCGGGATGCTCCTGTCCCAGTAGTTTTCGAGCGTGACATTGTCCACGACCGTCACGCCGTTCAGCCGCACCGTGACCTTGTCGCCCTTCATGCGGATGTAGAAGCGGTTCCAGTCGCCGATCAGCCTGTCGGCGATGGAAGTCGCCCTGGACGGATTCTTCTTGTTGTTGTACAGCCCGCCGGAGCCGATCTTCCACTGGTTGTGCGCGTCCCATATCTGCACCTGCGGCGATCCGCGCAGATACACGCCGGAATCGCCGGTGACGGACATCAGGCGCCAGTCGGCCCACATTTCAAAATCGCCCCAGTCGCGCACGGTGGCAAGGGAATATCCGCCCTTGAAGCCGTCGAAAAACAGGCTGCCGTCCCGCACGGACCAGTGTTCGCGCATCGCCCTGTCTGCGATTTTCTGCATTTCCGCGCGCTCCTGCGCGCCGGCGGCCGCGCGGACTTTAGGATTGTCGAAGCCTTTTTCCGTCGTCACGCCTTTCCAGTTGGCGAGATCGCCGGGCTTGCCGGTGAAATACGGCGCAAAGCCTTGCGGCGTCTTCTCCGGCCTGCCCGCGAGCGACGCGAGCGTCGCGTCCGCCGGGAGTTCCTTTATCCTGATGTTGCGCCATTTCACGTTGTGGCCGTGACCGAGCCATCCTATCGGGCCGGACTTGTTGCGGATTCCGGGATGTTTCCTGCCGTCGGGCGTGTCTCCGTCGCCCTTGAACACGGAAAGATCGGTCTTCATCACGAGCGTTCCGTTCAGGTAGACCTCGATTTCGCTTCCGGCCACGCGGACTTCCTCGAAATTCCACATGCCGGGCTTGCGCACATAGCTGCCGCCGCCGGAGAAATTGTTCTGCTTGCCTTTGGAAATCTGCCTGCCGAAGTTGTCGCGCAGCGCGGGGGCGACCCCGTACAGGGATCCGCAGTACTGGTGCGGCTTGTACGCATCCTTTTTGGCCTTGGCGTCGTAGTAGCCGCCGTCGTCGAGCAACTGCACCTCGCCCATGCCGAAGTATGCAGCGTCCTTTCCGGGAACCATCCTGATTCCAAGCCCGTTGTTGCCGTTTTTAGGCATGCAGAACTCGAACCGCAGGATGAAATTCGTGTACGGACGTTCGGTGTAGAGGTCGCCGCGCATCCCCTTGGGCGGCTTCTTTTTAGGGAAGCACTGGAGGACGCCCGGTTCGTTCGGGGCCACACCGTACATGGACGTCGCGCCGGCCCAGCCGGACAGGTCCTTGCCGTTGAACAGCGAGACGAACCCTTCATCGACGGTTTCAGGATACGTTCCGGCGGCGGCCGGGACGTTGGCGGCGAGTACTGCCGCGAGGCAGACGGCCGGAAGCGAAGATTCTAAAATTTTCATAACATCGGGAGTGTAGCACAACCCGGCGCGCCAGGCAACGCGAAAGCCGTTGCTTGTCGGGGTGAAATCAAAATCTGCCGCGGCAAAGCGTGAAAATTCAGACGCCCGGCGGCCTGACTTTGCGCGTCGGGATCGCGGAGGCCGGGTCTTCCGGCCAGTAGTGTTTCGGATAGCGTCCGCGCATCTCCTTGCGGACGAGCGCGTAGCCTTCGCGCCAGAATCCGGCGAGATCTTTCGTTATCTGCACAGGGCGCATCGCCGGCGACAGAAGCTTCATGAGCACTGGAACGCGTCCGCCCGCGATTTCCGGCGTCTTCCCCAGACCGAACGTCTCCTGCAGGCGGACCGCCACGAACGGCTCGGGTTCTTCGTAGTGTACGGTTGCGCAGGAACCGGAAGGCATTTCAAGTTTCGCCGGGGCGAACTTGTCAAGCGTCCGCCAGTCCGCGCCCGAAAGCGCGGCCGCCGCGCGGAACACGCCCTTCATGTCGAAATCCTTCAGATCCCGCCAGCGCGAAAGCCCCGCGACGAACCCGCCGAAAAACGTTTCGGCGTCTTTTTGCATGGCTTCGTCCGAAACGTCCGGCCAGCACCCTTCCGGCATCGTTCTGCGCAGAAAGAGGATTCTTGCCTGAAGCTGGCGCAGCTCCGGCGTCCAGCACGGCATGTTGCGGACGCCCTTCACGGCGATGCCTTCCATGAACGCCGCGCATATTTTTTCCGGCGGAGGATTCCGTTCCGGGCGCTCTTCCACCACGACATGGCCGATGGAGCGGCGGAATACCGCAGCCACGCTGTCCGTGCGGCGATCCCACCGCACGATTGACGATTCGACTATCGACTGCGCGAAAAGTTCCTTCGCTTCGACGGCGTCGATCGGCGCGGCGAGACGCACGACCGCGTCTCCCTGCGCATCCGACAGGATTGCGCAGGCGAGGTAGTCCTCCTGCGCGAGCGGGTCCGACGGATCCATGCGCGCGTTGCGTCCGCACGAAAGGGTGAACAGTCCGGGCGCGCGTTTTTTCGCAAGCCGGTCGGGGAACGCGAGAGCGGTGATTCCGCCGTCCGTGATGCCAGGGGTTTGGGAATCTCTTCCGAGAAGCCTCGCCCATCTGCGCGCGAGTTCGGCCGCGCGGCGCTGCGCTCCGCCGTGCGCAGAGGCGAGGCGGCGCATGTCCGTTTCGCGCTGCTGCGCTCCGCCTGCGCATTCTTCCATGAGCGCGGCGATGAATGCGGCTCTTCCGCCTGCGCCGCGCGCGGCGGCGGAAATCATGGCGTGGGACAGGCGCGGATGCACCGGAAATGCGGACATCTCCCGTCCGTGCCGCGTGATCGCTCCGTCCGCACCGGTCGCGCCGAGCGCGGCAAGCAGGTCCCGCGCCTGTTTCCATGCCGCATGCGGCGGCGGAGTCATCCACGGCATTCCGTCCGGTTCGCGCACGCCCCACGCCGCACACTGCAAAGCGAGCGGCGCGAGATCGGCGTTCAGGATCTCCGGCGGGGCGGAAGGCGCGAGCGCGGCGTCTTCCGCGGCGGTCCACAGCCGCCAGCATACGCCGGGCGCGGTGCGTCCGGCGCGGCCGCGGCGCTGGTCGGCGCGGTCGCGGGTCACGCGTTCCGTGGCGAGGCGCGACATTCCGCTTTCCGGCGAGAACCGGGGAACGCGCATCTCGCCGGAATCCACCACTCCGCGCACTCCGGGAATTGTCAGCGACGTCTCGGCGATCGACGTGGCCAGGATTATTTTGCGCACTCCCGGCGGCGCGGGCGCCACGGCCGCATCCTGTTCCTCGCGGGGAAGCGCGCCGTAGAGCGGCGCCACGATCCAGCGTCCGCGCGGATTTTCGCGCGCTCCGGCGGCGAACGAACCCCCGGACTGGAATCCGCGCAGGATTTCCGCCGCGCGCGAAATTTCGCGTTCGCCGGGCAGGAAAACGAGCAGGTCTCCTTCGGGAAGCTCCGCTGCGGCCCGCCATGCGGCGGAAGCGGCCAGTTCGGCCGTCCCGGTCTGCGGTCGCGTTTCCAGAAACCGCGTTTCCACCGGATACGCGCGCGCTTCGGCGGTCACGATTTCCGCGTCGGGGCCGAGATGGCGCGCGACGGCTTCCCCGTCGAGGGTCGCCGACATTACGAGGATGCGCAGATCCGGGCGGAGCGCGGCGCGCACGTCAAGCGCCATCGCGAAGGCCGTGTCGCAGGCGAGCGAACGTTCGTGGAATTCGTCGAATATCACAAGTCCGGCGTCGCCAAGTTCCGGATCGTCGAGGAACCGGCGCGCGAGCAGGCCTTCCGTGAGGATTTCGAGGCGCGTGCGCGGCGAGACTTTCCTTTCAAGTCTCACGCTGTAGCCGACAAGGCCGCCCGGGGTTTCGCCGAAGCGTCCGGCGATGTAAGTTGCGGCCATGCGCGCCGCAAGACGGCGCGGCTCGAGCATCAAAATCTTTTTTCCCGCCAGAAACCGCTCGCCCAACAAGGCCGGCGGCACGCATGTCGTCTTGCCGGAGCCCGGAGGCGCCTGCAAAACCGCGGGGCGGTTGGCGCGCAGCGCGGCGGCGACGGCTGGAATCGTTTTTTCGGCTGGGAATGCCATGTCGCGCGGTAGGACTTTCAGAAAACACGAAAAGGAAGGCCGCGCAGGCGGTCTTCCCTTCCGGCGCCCGCGCGCGGCGGGCTTTCAAGCGGTGCAATCAAGCTTCCGGCTTGGTCTTCTTGAGACCGAAGCCGCGGCTGGAGTCCGTCCATTCGCCGCGCTTCTGCAACAGCGTGACGCGTTCGAAACGCTTCAGAACGTTGCGCTTTGCCGTGATTTTGCTGCTTCCTTTGAGACTGCGATGTTGGCTCATGTCATTATCCTTTCAAAAGGCGGACGGATAGGATACCTAAAATGCGCTTCGGGCGCAAGCGTGTTTTCGTTCCAATGTCCAAAAATCCAAAAAAGGCGTACCGGCGTTTTTCGCCCTTGCGCGGATTCGCGCGCGCACAGAAGAAGCAGTTGATTTTTTGGGTGTTTGGTTTTTGGCAGGATTTACAAGATTGTCAGAATTGAGACATGGGTTGAGTGTTTGGGTGTTTGAGTGTTTGGGTGTTTGGGTTGAGGATGCGGCCCGGGATTCTAGAAATCTAGGATTCTAGGATTTTAGAACGCGAGACGAGAGACGACAGACATGAGACGAGAGAGCGGTTTGCGGCGAGCCGGA
>CACYEO010000072.1 GCA_902773475.1 uncultured bacterium
CGCGCCGCTGGAAGAGGGCTTCGGCAACGAGAAATACGGAGACTTAGCCAACCGCATCGGCAACGAGATCATGATCAACGCGAAAGATCTGTCCTGACACCGGCAGGGAGGCGGTTGCGGCCGTTCCCGCAACCGTGCCCGGCGGTCCTTCCTCCGGCGCCGGAGGAAGACCGGCCTGCCGCAGGAAATCCGTATCCGTCGCGCCGGATTCCGCCAAAAATGATATAATCTCCCCCGATGAACAAGTTGATCAAGACAATAGCGGCGGTTGCGGCCGCGCAGATTTGCGCAGGATGCTTCACGATATCGCGCACGCCGGATCCGGAAACAATCCAGGTGCGCACGGTGAAGAACGCACCCGCCTTGCGGCTCGACGGATTTCACGCCGAATTTCTCGACTGGATTCCCTCGTACGGCTGGTCGAACGTCTATGTCCAAGGCGGCAGACGCTGGGGCGGACACTGGCAGACTGTCCAGAATGTGACATATCTGCCAAAATTCGAAAAGACGGACGCATATCTGAAAACGGCCGTTTCAGTGCTGGAAGACGCCGGCTTCACAGTCAACGGGCCTAACGGGGAATACGCGGTGACGGGAGAGTTTTCCGGTCCGTCCGATCCTGACGGAACGGCATGGAGGCGCGTTGCAATCTGCGGCTTTTCGCTGCTGTTCTGCCACTACGACGCCGTGTCCTGGCGGCTTGACATGCGCGTACGCGAGATTGCCACCGGGCGGCTCGTCTTCAAGAAGACGTTCGAACAGGAATACGAGTGCAGCGCTTTCTCCCCGTTGTGGCTGTTCGGCCTGGCCTCCCATGCCGAGTCGGATTCGCGTTTCGCAGACAACTGGTGTCTGACGAACCTGTCTATCGAGGCCGCACGGGAGGTTGCGGAGTTTTTTGCAGCGCGGACGGAAAAAGGAAGCGTGGAAAAATGATTCCCGAAGCTCTATCCGCAACCTCCCCCGTTTCAGTGGATGGCGTCTGCTTCGCCTATCCCGGGCGCGAAGTCCTGCATGGAATTTCATTCTCCATACCCGACAAATCCCTCACTGCCGTCGTGGGGCCCAACGGCGGCGGCAAGACTACGCTCTTGCGTCTGATGCTTGGAGAGTTGAAGCCGGAATGCGGAACGATCCGCATATTCGGAATGAATCCCTCAAAGGCGCGCAGCAGGATCGGATACGTTCCCCAAAGCGCGGAAGCGGATCCGAAGTTCCCTATGTCGGTGATGGAAGCCGTCCTTGCCGGACGCGCCGGAAAATGCGGGCTTTTCCACACCGCGGCGGACAGAGCCGCAGCGATGGAAGCGCTTGAACGCACCGGAATGGCCGCAAAAGCAAAACGCCCTGCGGCGGAACTTTCAGGCGGGGAATGGCAGCGTGTCATGATTTCGCAGGCGCTTGCGTCGGATCCCGACATCCTTCTTCTCGACGAACCGGCGGCGAACGTCGATTTCCAGACTGCGGCAAAGCTGTACGAACTGTTCGCGGAACTTTCGCATTCAATACCGGTTGTGATGGTTTCGCACAATCTTTCGGTGGTGACGCGGCAGGCCGACTGGGTGCTTTGCGTAAACAGGACGGCGGGGATGCACAGGCTTGGCGAAGTCGCGTCGGAAACGTTCCAGAATTCGTTCGGCGCGACGCTCGCGCTGATCCGCCATGACGGCTGTCCGGTCGGTGGCGACATGCACGATCCTGTATGCAAGCACTTCAGCCGGTGCAGTTGCGGCTGCGGGGAGGCCTGAAATGGATTACGCCGGATTGTTGTTTCCCATTGCCGCGTCGGCGCTTGCGGCGGCGGCTTCCGGCCTGATAGGGCCTTTCGTTCTCGCGCGCCGCGCCACATACGCGGCAGGAGCGGTTTCGCACAGCATGATGGGCGGCATAGGGCTTGCCGCTTTCTGCGCTTCCCGTTTCGGATGGGAATGGTTCACACCGTTCTGGGGAGCGCTTCTCGCGGCGCTTGCGGCGGCTGCGGCGCTGTCTCTGATCACAGGAAAGACAAATGCGAGAATCGACGCCGTTTTGAGCGGAATATGGACAGGCGGCTTTGCGACCGGCATCGTGCTGATGGTCGCGGCCACAGGCGAAGAAGGAGACGTTGAAGAATATCTGCTTGGTTCGCTCATGGAGGCGGACGGAACAGTTGTCGTCAAGATGTCCGTTCTCGCGGCGGTTTCCGCAATGGCGATACTTCCGGGGTACAACAAACTGCTCGCCGTGTCGTTCGACAAACGGCTCGCCGCACTGCGCGGCGTAAACGTTGTATTTTGGGATGCGGTGTTTTCAATGGCGACGGCCCTCGCGGTGGCGCTTATCGCGCATACCGGCGGAATCCTGATGGCGATCGCCCTTCTCACGCTGCCGGCGGCTGCATCGTCCCAGTTCTGCGGATCGATGCGCCGGCAGATGGCTTTTTCATTCTTGTTCGCTTTCTGCGCCGGCATTGCCGGAATCGCGGCAGGCAAGACCGTGAATCCGCTTTTTTCGTCTGCGGCATCGGTCTTTTTCCTGCTGGCCGTCTGCGCAGCCGCCGCTTTCGTCTCGAAAACAAGGAGGGCTTGCCATGGATGAATCAGGGGAATCCACCCTCCCCTCCCCTCCCGTGTCAAGCGAACGTCTGGCGCTTGAGATGGAGAAGCTCGGGCTTGAACGCATGCGTCTTGAAGCCGCGCGAAAGTCGTTGGAAGATTCCGAGCGTCTTTCACAGAACCGGCGTTCGTCTTTGCGTTTCACGGCAGCGGCGGCTGTCATCCTGGCATTCGCCGCTGGCATGGTATGCGGAATCGCATTCGACAAATGGTGTGTGGAGCGCAGCGAGAAAGCACGCCTCGATATGGCGCTAAAAGGGCTTGAGAACGCCGAGACGCAGAAAGAATCCGTCCCCTCCCCCGATGCTTCCGCCGTCGGGACGAACGTCATCCAGAGCATTTCGATCCGTTGAGCGCCCGCGCGGGAAAGCCACCTCCCCCGCGCTTCAGGAAATGGACATGTAATCGCCCGGCGGCATATTCTGCAATGCGGCAATCCGTTCTTCGATCGACGGATGGCTTGCGAAAAGCGAAGACATCCCCCCCGCTATTCCGAACGCCTTTATGGATTCGGGCAGGATGCCCGGCTTGAGGTTGCCGAGCCGCTTGAGCGCTGCGATCATCGGAAGCGGATTGCCGAGGAGTTTCGCGGATCCGGCATCGGCCGCGTATTCACGCTTTCTGCTGTACCACATCAGGACGATCATGGCGAAAAGGCCCAGGACAAACTGGAACAGCTGGGCGAACATCCTATACATGAATATGTTTCCGCCGCCTCTCCTGTTCCTGTTGGATTGCTTTCCGTCGAGCAGGCCGGAGGCGACCGAGGCGAGAATATAGGAGAAGAAAATCACAAACGTGTTCACCACGCCCTGCGTGAGACACATCGTGACCATGTCGCCGTTTGCGACGTGGGATATTTCATGTGCGAGCACCGCTTTGAGTTCGCCGGCTTCCATCTGTTCTATTATGCCTGTCGAAACGGCGACGAGGGCTGCGTCTTTGCGCGCTCCCGTCGCGAATGCGTTCGCCTCCCCCGGATAGATTGCAACTTCAGGCGTTTTAATTCCGGCGCGCTTCGCAAGGTCTTTCACCGTGGAAACAAGCCAGCGTTCCGCCGGACCCTCCGTTCCGTCGATCGTGGTGCATTTCATGGAAAGCTTCACGACTGTCTTTGACAGCATTAGAGATATCATCGCGCCGCCAAAGCCCAGGAGGAGCGCGAACACCGCCAGCGGAACCAGGCCTCCGTCGCCGGCTATCTTGCGCATGTCCACCCCCATCAACGCGCACACGATGTGGGCGACGAGCGTCAAAGTGGCCACGGCGGCGATGTTCGTAAGTATGAATATCGTCAGTCTTTTCATTTTCCGTTCTCCTTGTTGCGGTTTTTCTCCGATGCGAGCCATTCCATCCGCTTGGCGATTGTCGCTTCGTAGCCCGATTCTTTCGGTACGTAGTATTTGACGGGTATGCGCATGTATGCCTGGTCGACGGCCGTTGACGGATAGTCGTGCGGATATTTGTAGCCTTCGTTCCGTTCCGCGCCGACGGCTTTTACATGGACGTTTTTCAGGTGTTCAGGGACGGGCTGCACCCTCCCCCGCTTTATATCGGAAATCGCGTTTTCAAGCGCCATGTAGGCGGCGTTGGACTTAGGCGCAGTGGCGAGATATGCAGTCGCCTGGGCAAGAGCGATGCGCGCCTCCGGCATGCCGACAAACTCCACGGCGTGAAGCGCTGAAACCGCAAGCGTGATTCCGCGCGGATCCGCGTTGCCGATGTCTTCGCTTGCAGAGATTACAAGACGCCTTGCTATGAACCGCGGATCCTCCCCCGCGATTATCATTTTCGCCAGCCAGTATACCGCCGCGTCAGGGTCGCTTCCGCGTATGGATTTTATGAATGCCGAAATTGTATCGTAGTGCCCGTCTTCGTTTTTGTCGTATCTTACCTGGCGGCGCTGGACGCATTCCTGCATCGTTTCAAGGGTTATGCGTATGCGGCCGTCCTCCCCCTGAGGCGTGGAACGTACGGCCACGTCGAGCGCCGTCAGTGCGTGTCTGGCGTCGCCTTCGCATATTTCCGCAAGGAAGGATTTCGCTTCATCTTCCAGATCCACAGGCAGCGAGCCCAGGCCGCGTTCGACATCTGAAACCGCCCGGTCGAGAAGGCGTTCGACATCGGAGCGGGAAAGCGGACGCAGTTCAAACACAAGCGACCGGGACGTAAGCGGCGTGTTCACGAACATGTTCGGGTTGTGCGTGGTAGCGCCTATGAGAACTACCGAGCCGTCTTCTACGTAAGGCAGAAGGACGTCCTGCTGGGATTTGCTGAAACGGTGAATCTCGTCTATGAAGAGAATCGTCCCGCGTCCGCCAAGTTCGTTTCTGGCGCGTTCGCAAATTTCCCGGAACGATGCAACATTGGAAAGCACGCCCGAGGCCCGGACGAAATTGCGTTTCGTCGTTTTCGCCACGACTTCCGCAAGCGTAGTCTTTCCGCATCCGGGCGGCCCGTAGAAAATAACGTTAGTCAGACGGTCGGCTTCGATTACACGGCGCAGAAGCTTTCCCGGTCCAAGGATATGATCCTGTCCGGCGACTTCGTCGAGCGTTTGCGGGCGCATTCTCGCCGCAAGCGGCTCGGAACCGTGCAAATCGTCATCCACCTTCATATCCTGTCCTGCCCCGCATTTTATAATATGCTACTTAACATAACAGACATTATGCGCAAAACGGACAAGTTTATTTGGTGGCGTCCTGCTTGCATGTTTGGACTTTTCTGGATGGCGGGAAAGATGCGTCGCGCACAGCGTCCGCGTATGCTGAAAAACCGTTTGCGGCAACTTCGCCAAGCTTTGCGAATTTCCGGCAGAAGGATGGAACATGTCCGGTGTTCAAGCCGAGAAGATCGTGCATCACGAGAATCTGTCCATCACACGAAGGCCCTGCGCCTATTCCTATGGTCGGACATTTCACCGCCGGCGTTATGCGCGCTGCCAGCGGATCGGGTATGCATTCAAGCGTCAATGCGAAAGCCCCGGCTTCGTCTATTGCGACAGCATCTTCGAAAACAGCGTCGGCTGCTTCCCGGGACTTGCCTTGCATTTTGAACCCGCCGTACTCGTTTACAGACTGCGGGGTCATGCCGACATGTCCGAAAACCGGAATTCCCGAGGAAACAAGACGCGCGACGAGAGATGCCATGTTGCGTCCGCCTTCGAGTTTTACGGCGTCGGCGCCTGCCTGGAGGCATTTGACTGCGTTCAAAACGGCGTCGTCGGGTGAGGCCTGATATGTCCCGAACGGCATGTCGGCCACAACGCAGGCGTTCTGCACGCCGCGCGAAACGGCGGATACCGAGCGCAGAATGTCGTCAAGCGTCACGTTCAGCGTGGTTTCATATCCAAGCATCGTCATGCCGAGGGAATCGCCTACAAGAACAAGCGGTATTCCAGCATTGTCGGCGAGTCTGGCGAATGTATAGTCGTATGCCGTGACGCAGGGGAGACGTTCAACGCCTTTTGCGGCGCGGATCGCAGCCGTGTTCCATTTTTTCATGGCGCGAGTATAGCATTTTACGGACGCTTCAGCACCGCAGAGACTTCATCGAATGTGCGCACTATGGTTGCGCCTTTGAATTTCGACGCCGATTTGAAATCTTCTTCGTTTTGCGCAACCGCAACTACAAGCCCGCCGGCGGCGACGAAATCTTTCATTGCGCGCGTCCAGTCCTTCTTGTCGATTTTGGCCAGAACCACCGCGTCGGCGCACAACAGATCGTTCTCGTCTATGGAACCGGCGGATATTACGTCGAAGTCCGGATCGGGCAAGAGTGTGCGAGTATAGAAGTATGCAGCATCCTTGCTGTGCGCAGTCCTGAAAATGACGGATCTCGCTCCGCGCATTCTCGGGAAGCCTGCCGGGGGAGGCATCGTGCCAGTCAGGAATTTGATCGCCCCGCGAACCATGTCCATGTTCGCATCTTCTTTTTCGGGGTGGGGGCAGCTTAGAAAAACTTTTCCTTTGCCGACGCGTCCGCCTACAAGCGCGGCCTTGCCGCACATCGGCTCTACAGGGGAGGGCTGGCAGACGTTTATGATCGATCCTGCATATCTTCCCAGCACTTTCATGTCGCTGTCCGGAACCGGTTCGCCGGGTTCGAAAGCGGGGCCGCCGTAATACAGGATGCTTCTTGTTGCGGGTGAACCGGGAAACACTTCCCGGCCTTCTTCTGTCAATTCAACAGGAAAGTGCGCGCCTCCGCGATAGTGCCCCGGGACATCCGCCGCGAAAGGCACGAGGCCCATCCGCGGGTTGCCGTTGCCGTTGTTTTGCGAGGCGAGAAACGCACCTGCGCATACGCCGTAATAGCTGCCTCCGTTTCTGACGAACGAAATAATCTCTTTGCAGCCTTTTTCGCCGAGTGCCTTGTACTGCGTACTGCTTCCGCCGCCGGGCTGGAGGAGCAGATCGTAATTCTTCAACGCTCCGCCGGCGATATCTCCGGGGGTGAGGAAATCCAGAGTGAACTCTTTCGATCCGGCAAGCATCGCGGTTATTGTAAAGTTCGCTCCGCCCGGTCCGATGTACGATGCCACGCGCAGGGGTTTCGAAGCGGGGGAGGAAGCAGCAGCCGGGGGAGGATTGACGGGCGAATCGAGGAATTCCCGCAGCATTGAAAGAGCTTCGCCGGAATTTGCGGCTATCTTCGCGCCTGGCAGGTTCTTGCGTACCGTTTCCGCGGAACGTCCCCACGCTATGACGGCTCCGCCCCGCTGTGCGAATTCACGGGTGCGTTCGAGATTGTCGCCGAACAGCCCGGTCTCGTCCTTCTGCGAACCTACGCCGTCAGGAACGAGAACGGCATCGAGATGGCGGAGAACGCCTTTCTTGACAAGGGAGGAGCTTACAGGCTGGATTTCGAAACTGTTTTCGAGAAGAAGCCTCTGTATGAGTTTTGCGGTCTCGACGCCGAAAGAATCGTCGCAGCGGAATCCCACCGCCGCCTGGCCGCGCTTTCTGCGGGAGCGTTCGAGTTTGACTTTCCGTCCTGTGATGAATTTGAACATGCCTTCGATCACGGGAGTGTCTTCAACGTCGGATTCCGGATGGAACGCCGTGACGAACAGTCTGCCTTTGCCGTAGGTGCCGCAAACCGCGGCAACCTGTCCGGCCATCGACTGCCGGGGCTCGCGTCCGGTGTTTATGTCGGAATTGTAATATGCCACAGGCTCCACGTCGGCATCCGGAACGGGAAGCGAATGCAGAAGAACCGGGCCTTCGGCATAGCGCATCTTCTGCACTCCGCGCTTTATGCCGGCCAGTTCTTCTGCACGGCGGGTGAATGCCACGGCCATATCAGCGGATCCGCCCGAAGGCCCGAACTTGTACGGTATGATGCCGAGCATTTTGGGATGGCCTTTTGAAGGTTCCATCAGGAGACAGCACCCTGCGCACGTGCCGATGTAGCCTCCGCCGTTTTTGATGAAGGCCTTGACTGCGCTTCTCCCTTTATTTCCAAGCACCGCCGCCTCCTGCACGGATTTGCCGCCGGGCATGACCAGGACATTCGCTTTTTCGAGGGCGCCGGCCCGTATTCCTTCGGCATCGACAGGAAACGACTCGACGCCCTTTGCGAGCGTTGTCAGTTCCAGCCACCTGAACGCGCCGACATTGCGCGCGCCGCGATCTGTGAAGACCGCCACGCGGACCGGCTCGTCCGGGGGAGGGATCGAATTTGCCGCCTGCAGTCCTAAAGACGCCAGACATGCCGCCGCAATTGCCGCAGCAACGGTTTTTCCGGTGAATGAAAACATCATGTTCGCTCCTTGTGGTCTTTGGTTCTTTCAGTCTCAATGAAGATATGGACATCCGCCGGGGGAAGTCTGTTTTGATTTTACACAAAACGGCTTCGCGGCGCAAGCCGGGCGAAAAAAAAGAATTTTCAAATTTTACTATTTTGCGCTTGCACCGGCCTGCGGGGTGTGGTACACTACCGCTTGTTTTCAACGCGCCCATAGCTCAACTGGATAGAGTATCAGACTACGAATCTGAGGGTTGCAGGTTCGACTCCTGCTGGGCGCGCCACTTAGCGGGATGGAGCAGCTTGGTAGCTCGTCAGGCTCATAACCTGAAGGTCGTTGGTTCAAATCCAGCTCCCGCCACCAATTTCAGGAAACGCCGCGAAAAGCGGCGTTTTTGCTTTAACAAAATTTCCCGCAGGGGAGGGAAATCCGGCGCGGCAATATTCTATTCGAAAAATCTGCGCGCTTCGGCAAGTGCGCGGCCGCGGTGCGATATGGCATTCTTTTCTTCCGGTCCGAGTTCGGCAAATGTCTTGTCGCAGCCGTCGGGAACGAACAGCGGATCGTATCCGAATCCTTCGGCTCCCGACGGTTCTGCGGCGATCGACCCTTCGCAGCGCCCTTCGGCGATATGTTCCATGCCGTCCGGCGAAACAATCGCGATGCAGCAGCGGAAACGCGCAGTGCGGTTTTTCACGCCTTCAAGCGCCGAAAGGAGTTTCGCGTTGTTGCGCGCCGTCGAAACAGGTTCTCCGGCATAGCGCGCCGAGCGCACTCCCGGCGCACCGCCGAGCGCGTCGACTTCCAGACCGGAATCGTCGGCCATCACCCATTCGCCGGGATGGAGCGCCGCTGCGGCGCGCGCTTTGATAAGCGCATTGCCTTCGAAGGTATCCGACGTCTCCTCTGCGCCGGGATCGTCCGCGACAAGTTCAATGCCGCGCGGCAGTATCGCCGCCATTTCGGAAAGTTTGTGTGCGTTGTGCGTGGCAACTATGATTTTCATCGTCTTCCTCTTTGAATGATTGTCAAAGCATGCCGAGACGGCGCAAGAGCGGCCGCACGAGAGCGTCTTCGTCGTGGATGTCCATGCCGAAAGCCACATTGGGCTTGTTGTCGCCGTGAAAATCGCTTCCGGCCGTGACGAGCAGTCCGGACTCCAGGGCAACGGACAGGTGCAACCGAGTTTCGTCAATCGTGTTTGCGGAATATACGGCTTCGATGCCGTCAAGACCCAGTTCGATTTGCTGAACGATTCCGGCACGGAATTTTTCCGGATCGGGGGCCCAGTATTTCGGATGTGCCATTACCGCCACCCCGCCTGCGGCGTGTATTGCGGCGAATGCTTCGGCGGGGGAGGGACGCCACCGTTCCGCGAACGCCGGCCTGCCGTCGGCGAGATATAGGTCGAACGCTTCCTTTATGGACGTTACATGCCCTTTTTTCAAAAGCACGCGCGCGATATGCGGGCGTGCGATTACTTCGCCGCCGGCCTCTTTCGCAACTTCTTCCATTGAAACATCCATTCCAAGAGCCGCAAGCTTCGCGATTATCCGCGGATTGCGCTCGACGCGTCCTTCGGCCGCGCGCTTCACGAGCGCGGAAAGAGCGGGATGCGAAGCGTCGCCCCCCAGCGCGAGCAAGTGGTACCTGCCGAAGCCTTCGCCGGGAACAAGGGAAAGTTCCATCCCCGGGATGCGCACCGCAGGTCCCGGCTCCGCTGACATGAACTCAGGCAGTCCGGCCGCCGTATCATGATCGGTGAGCGCGAGGACGCGGCAGTCGCGGCCCATTGCGGCGATTTCCGAAGGCGTGCATGTCCCGTCGCTTGCGGTGGAGTGTACGTGGAGGTCGATCATTTCCCCTGATTTCCCGAAGCTGCCGCGGCGAGCGCGGAGCGCGCCGCCGAGCATGTCGCGGCGATATCGTCCCGGCCGGAAGGCCCGGTGATGCCGAGCAGGAATTTTTCGCGGAAATCAAGATGGCCGCGCGCGGCGCACAGCCTGCGGGATTCCGCAAAATGAAGCCCGGAAACCATCCAGCCCACCTGCACGAGAGTGAAATCCGCAAGAGACCGGATGAGATTGTAATCGACCGGCCTTCCCGCCAGTATCGCTTCGACGACTTCGGCGGACGGACGCTCGGCAGGGCGCAGCCCCCAGAACGCGCTCGATTCGAGATTCCCGCCGCAGGAATTCACGCGCTCTTCGAGGACGTTGAAAATATCCAGCTTGTCGGCATCGCGCACGACATGCGAAATCTTTTCCGTGAAGGGGTCGAGACCCGGCGGTAGATCGCGTTTGTTGTGATAGCGGACTGCCGCGAGCACGGTGTCGCGCAATTTTTCATCCCAGCCGCCCAGCCATCCTTTCTCCACGACCGTTTCATAGGAGAATTCCGCGTGGTCGATGCTTTCGGAGTCGCGGAACGTGCCGTACAGGCGCAATTGTTCGTAGCGTCCGGTGTCGTGCAGAAGCGCCGCAGATTCAGCGGCAGTCTTTTCGAGCGGAGAGAACTTTTCGGCCGCCGCTATCGCATTCGCGTTGGCGACCACGCGTTCCGTATGGCGCAGTTTCAATTCCATCATTTCGGGCAGCGCGCCGTCCGGTCCGCGATAGCCGTCTACATACGCGTTGTACAGGGCGGAAAGTTTTTCGCAATCCGTCACTTGCTCTCTCCGGTGAATGCGGCGCCCGAAACGTCCGAAGGCATGTTCCAGCCGCCGCGCGGGGAAAGCGACACGCCGAGAACCTGCGGCCCGTCCGGAGAGCACGAGCGTTTGAACTGCTGCGAGAAGAAACGCGAGAAGAAGGTGTCGAGCCTCCGCTCGATTTCTTCTCCGCCGTATGTTCCCTCAAAAGCCGCTTTTGCGAGATACGCCGTCTTTTCGCGTCCCGCGCCGCGCTGCAGGAAATGGTACAGGAAAAAGTCATGCAGTTCGTACGGACCGAGTATGTCTTCGGTTTTCTGCGACATTGACTCGCCGCCGGCAGACGGCAGCAGTTCGGGGGAGACCGGAGTGTCGAGTATGCCGCGCAGCGCGGACGCCGCTCCCGCATTCCCCGAAGCCGCGAATTCCTCGGCTTTGAATTCGGCGAGATTCCGGACGAGCGTTTTGGGGACGCCGGAATTCACGCCGTACATCGACATGTGGTCGCCGTTGTACGTGCACCAGCCGAGGGCGATTTCGCTCATGTCTCCGGTTCCGACCACGATTCCGCCGCGCTGGTTCGCCACGTCCATGAGCACTTGCGTGCGTTCGCGCGCCTGGGCGTTTTCGTATGTTGCGTCTCGCGCGTCCTCCGGATGGCCGATGTCCCGCAGATGTGCCGCCGCCGCAGGCGCGATGTCGATGGTTTCGATTTTCAGGCCGAGCGATTCGCAAAGCAGTTCCGCGTTCCCGCGCGTGCGTTTAGTGGTGCCGAATCCCGGCATCGTCAAAACGTGCAGACGCGACAGGGGGAGGTCTGCGATCCGGAATGCATCCACCGCCACGAGCAGCGCAAGCGCGGAATCGAGCCCGCCGGAAAGCCCCACCACGGCGCTGCGGCATTTCGCGGATACAAGCCTGCCGGCGAGCGCGCATGCCTGGATGGAGAGAATTTCCCGCGCGCGGATTTCTCCCGCCGCCGGATCGTCGGGAATGAACGGATGGCGCGAAAGGGGGCGCATCGGCGCGGAGTTCTGCGGCATTGGCGGGTTTCCAAACGGAATCTCCCTGCGGGGGATGCCTGTTGGCGTCTGCGTCCACCCGCGCAAGCGTCGTTCGTAGCGGATGAAGTCCGTGTCGATGTCGGCGCAGACCATGCGCCGTCCTGAGGAAACATCTGCATTTTCAGCAAGGATTTCACCGGCTTCCGTGATACTTGCGCGTCCGCCGAAAACGCCCTCGGCCGTTGATTCGCCGGCACCCGCGCCTGCGCATGCAAGCGCGCAATGTCCAAGTGCGGAAAGGGCGGATTCCTGCGAACGGCGCATATCCGCCGATCCTGCGAACGACGCCTCCGCGAAAGGATTCAAAATGATTTCAGCGCCAGCCGCGCCGCCTGCGGAAAACGAGTCGAGCCTTCCGGCGCAAACCGCAAACGAGGCTCCGCTGTCGCATCGGAATACGAGATCGGTACCGAATGGAACTTCAAAACCGGCGAAACGCACTGTGCGCTCTTCGGCGTCTTCAGCGCCGGCGAACCAGCGCCCGGCCCCGGAAGCAAGCGCGCGGCGCGAAGCTGGCACGATTCCAATCACCGCGCCGCCGCGTATCGCGATGCAGGCGTCGTACACGCGCCCCCGGCTGCGCACGGGCGCTCCGCAGAACACAGCCCGGTCTGGCTCATGGACGAAACGCGCGATTCCGGCCACGGCGTTTTCCGCGGCGTCAAGGAATGTTTCCGAAAGGAAAAGATCGCCGCAAGTGCATCCTGTCACCGAAAGTTCCGGGAACAGTACTGCGCAGGCGCCGGATTCGCGCGCCCCGGAAATGCAGGCGGAGATGCTTTGGACGTTTGCGGCGATATCGCCCGGCCGGATCGCGGGCACTGCCGCTGCGACACGCGCAAAGAGCGTAAAGTCTGGTTTCATGGCGCGGGAAGTATATCAAAAGCGCTTCTGCGGCGCGGGCGGCGGTTGGCGTCAGCCGGCACCGGATATCGACAAAAGCGGCACGCCTTTGAGCCCGCTGTCGTATATGCGGCGCACCTCGCCGTGGGAAAGCGTCCTCGTCCAGAGCGCAAAATCGTCGATGTCGCCGAAGAATGGAAATTTATACTTCCCAGTGCCGTCCTGTCCGATGCGGAACGGCATGCCGCTCGAAATCTCCGCGCCAGACACGTTTTCGGACATCATGTAGAGATTTCCGTCGCGTCCCCCCTGGTAGAAGCGCAACACGCCGTGCCTGTCGCACGTTGCCGCATAGAAGACCCATTCTCCGTATTCTATGTCGTACGGTCCAAGGTCGTTGCGTCTCCGGCCGGAGATTCCAGTGTTGAACGCCACTCCCGGCAGATTCTTTTTCACATGCTTCGTGGGGAATCGTTTTGAAGCGACAAGCGCTATGCCTGGATTCAGCCCGGACTTCCAGTCTTTGTTGCCGAACACGAGCGGGTCGCCACTCTGTTTTTTCGGCATCCGGACCCACGCGGCGAATGCGAAATCTCCGCCGTTTTCAAATGCAAGATTCTCTGAACCTTCAAGCACGATCCCGCACCCGCCGTCCGCATCGGCTTCGACATGGAGACAGCCGCTTGCGAAAAGGCCATTTTTCGAAAGCGCGGTCTTGCGTCCGGCGATTCTGGGCTCGGGTCCGCCGGCTGCTTTATTCTCCAATCTGCCGCCGTCGAACGGGAGATATACGGCGAGACCGTCCCTTAAAGCGCGGGGATTGTCTTTTTCTGCTTTCCCGCCGATTGCTTCGCCGTCAAGCCCCATTCCCGAAAAATCGACGCCGAAATGCTTCAGCACCGTAGGCGCGACATCGTAGTTGTGCGGCGTTCCCGGCATGCGTCCCTGCGCCATGCCGCGTCCTGAAACGAGTATAGGAACGGTTGTCGCATGTCCGTGCATCATGCCGTGTCCGTTCGAATAGCCGCCATGGTCGGCCGTAACGATTACGAGCCAGTCTTCCTTGTCGAACGCCGGACGCGATGCGATGGCTTCAAGCGCATCTCCTATCGCGCTGTCGGCAAGATAGATGCTGTTCAAATAGCCCGACGAATACGGATAGTAGCCGAAACCGTGTCCGCCGTGATCGGGATAGTCGATATGCCAGAGGATTGCGTCGGGCGCGTCCGGTGCGGCAAGGCGGGCGGGGATGTTCTTCGCGTTGGCCCCGTCGGTGCCGTGGACGAACTCGATTTCCAGACATGGAGAAATGCTTTCGTCCCATTTCCAGGAATACGCGAACACCGCCTTCATGTCCGGTCTGGCCGCAACGAGTCTCGCCAGGAAACTCGGCCATTTCGCGTGGTCGCACATGTTCTTTCCGTTGCCGGGAGTCCTGTGCTTTGCGAATGTCACGCCGCAGGCTATTGCTATATGGTTGGGCCCGCTGATGGTAGCCGCGTCGAGAATCGTGCTGGCGGTCATCGACCATGCGCATTTGTATTCCTTCCGCCAATTCCCGTCGCGGAGCATCCTGATATTCCGCGCGCAGGCGTTTTCCACTGCGTCGGCTCTCATGCCGTCGAGCATGATGACGAGCGCCTTCGGCTTCAGAGCCTCGTCCGCCCGGGCCGCGTACGGCGCGAAAAACACCGCAGCGGCTGCAAAAGCGATTAATGCGTTTTTTCCGGTATTCATGCCGTTTCTCCGGTTTCAGCCCCTGCCGGCGCTGTAAACACGCCGAACGAAAGATGCGGTCCAGCCCCCGCCTGGCGCCATGCGCACTTTGATTTTCTCCCCGGCGCGGACAGTGCGTGCAGTGCGCTTCCAATGTTCTGGGAAACGCGCAGCGTCTTCGGCGTCCGAAAACGCCGTCATCTCCCATTCGCCATCTCCGAGGAACGACGTGTCTATTTCGATTTCGCGGGAAGACCAATTCGTAATTGCGCCGACATGCCACGTTCCGCCGCGTCTTCTTGCAACGGCGGCGAACCTTCCGATCTCGCCGCAAAGCCCTTTCGTTTCGTCCCACACGGTCGGGACGGACGCGATGAAGCGGGCGCATTCGGGATTGCGCCGGTACGCGCTTGGAGAGTCGCACATCATCTGAAGCGGCACGGGGAAGAGCGTGTAGAGCGC
>CACYEO010000073.1 GCA_902773475.1 uncultured bacterium
CCCGCGTGTTTGGTATACTGTGCGCATGGATTTGAACGATTGCACCGACCATGACATATTCGAACTGCTCAAAGAGCAGGACGCCGACGCCTGGGCCTGGGTCTGGGAGAAGGTGGTTCTGGCGGAGGCGCGCAGTCTGCGCAGTTCCGAGATGTCGCGCCGCTGGGGCGTTTCCCCCGAATCGCTGATGAGCGATCTCTACAGCGACATGATCGGCGCCGGGCGCATATACCTGTACCGCGACGACGGCGGCAGCCTCGCGGGGTGGCTCAAAAGATACGTGCGCGGCTACGTTCTCGCCGCCAATCCGGCGAACAGGCGCGAAGTGTCGCTTGACGCGCCGCTGCAGGACGACGGAGACGATGACGGCCGCGATTTTAGCGAAAAAGTCGCAAAAGAACTGTCAGAACGGGCCGGCGGGGCTTCCTCACCCGTTGCAGACCCCGAAATCGCCAGACGCGAGGAATGGGAGACGGTTCAGCTTTGTTTCCGCGATTTGTGGAAATCGCACCCCTTGCGGGCGTGCGTCCACCTGCTGAAACTGAAATCGAACCTGTCTTCCGCGGAGATACGCGACATGCTGGGCATAAGTTCGCAGGCGAACGTGGACCAGCTTTTCTCGCGGGCGGTGAAGGATATGCAGGAAGCGAAGGTGCGACATGGAAAAAATTCTTGAACGCGATGACACGCCGATGACCGCCGCCGAGCGCGCATTCATAGAGCGCTTTACGGCGGAGCACTGCCGCCCGCACCGTGAAGTGATGGCGGCGCGCGCGCGCGCCGCGCTGCGCCGCCGCGCAGAGGCCGCCCTTGCCGCGGACGACGATCTGCGCGCCGTGCCGCTTGCGGCGGGCGCCGCCGGCGCGGCTTCCGCCGCGCGGCTGAAAGCGCCCGGCGAAGAAGTCAAATTCGTGTTCTCCGCCGAGGCTGAGCGCGGCGAGACCCCCGCGTGGCGCGCCGAAGTGACGGTTCCGCCCGGCGCGGACGATGCGACGCCGGTCGATGTTTCCGTGCGGTTCGCGGACGGTTCGCCCGCGGCGGACGCCGCATTCAAGGTGGCGGGCCGCGTGCTGAGGATAGCGGACGGCGTGTCGTCGATGTCTTTCGGCGATTTCGCGCGCGGGCTCGGGGATTCCGAAGTCGCGCTGATATCGCCGCGGACCGGCGAATCGAAAGGGACGCTTTCGTTTTTCTGAAGGGAATATGGAAGGCGGACGATACAAGTTCCCCGCCGCGCAGGCGGAATTCCTGCGTGCGTTGAAAGACGGGAGATACCGGAGCGCGCCCCACGCGGCGTCGCTCCCTCCGTCTTTTTCTCTTGAAGATGCGATGCCGCCGCCCGGCGAGCAGGCCATGCGCGGAACATGCGTGGCCGCCGCCGCCGTCGCCATGCTTGAATACCGGGGCGATTGCAAGACGCGGCTGAGCGTGCAGTTTCTCGACGCGGCGACGAAAAGGCTTGAGCGCAAAGGCGTGGAAAAATGCCTTGCGGATGTCCGCGCGGGCCGCGAGACCGCGCCCGCGTTCGAGCGCGCGTTCGGCGGGAAACTCGCGCAGCTCAGGATGCTCGCGCAGTTCAACGGCGGATTCGGCTCTGAAGCGATGAAGCCGTGGATCGACAAGTTCGAGGCGGGCGTGCTGGCCCGTTTCGAGCCGGAGGGCGGCAGTCTCCTGCGTTCGTGCTTCCGCGTGCTGCGCGAAGAAGGCGTGTGCCGCCATTCCCTGTGGCCGTATGCGGCCGCGCCGTCCGGAAGGGCGGAAGCCGCGTTCCCGGCGGAATTTCCGCCCGGCGCGGAGGAAGATGCGGCGAAGCGCAGGATTTCGCACGGGCTGTACATGCTTCCGGCAGCGAACAACGTGGAGGAAATCAAGGGGATAGTTTCAGGCGCGAATGCGCGCCGCCCCATGCCGGTATGCGTGACGGCGGACTATTTCGAAGGATGCGATTCGGACGGCTTCAGCTTCCCCCGCACGGAAGAGGACGGCGAGGGAGGGCTTGTCTCGCTCGACGCGCGCAAAGGCATACACTGTGTGGACGTGATCGGGTATGAAACCGACGCGCGCGCGCCGGGCGGCGGATTTTTCATCGTGCGCAACAGCTGGGGCGCGGGTTGGGGCCGGAACGGAAGCGGGCGGATGCCGTTCGCATACCTCGAGTGTTTCGCGCACGAGGCCGGTACGGTTCTGGAAGACATGGTGGATTACGCGGGCGACGGCTACGGCGGTCTGCGGGCGTCCGGCGCGGCGGTGCGGAAACCGGGCGGGAAACCGCGCGCCCGCGCGATCGCAATACAGCTTGCGGCGGCGGGCGCGGTCGTCGCCGGGGCGGTGGCCGCCACGCTTTTCTTCGCAGGCGCGCGCGGCACCGCGCCGGAAGGGGAAGGCAAATCCGCAGAAACGGCCCAGGAATCTCCGCGCGGAAGGCGTTTGCGCGCCCTGAAGCCGATACCGGCGGACGGCGGGGCTCCGGTAAAATGCGAAATCCGGATATTCGGAGCCGAGCGCGGCGTCGCGCACGCCGCCGTCGTGCGCCTGCTTCCCGACGTGAAAATCACGGCCGAATCGGACGACTGGAACGACACTCTCCGCATGGATGTTTCGCGCACGCGTTTCAAGAAGCTCGCAATGGCTCTGCAGTCCGCCACGCGCTCCTACGTGTGCATGACGAACCGCGGGCGCGCGATAGAAGTGACCGGACCGGGCTCGGCGCGCGAACTCGAACTTCAGACGGATTCGCCCAAGGCCGTCCGGAAATGGATGGCGGAGACCCCCGAAGTGCGCGCCAAGGTCTTGAAAGAAAGCGATTTCGGTCTTACAGTGCTCACTTACGGCAGGGAAAAATTTCTGCACGCGCTCGCCGCCGGTTTCTCCGTCAAGGTGGACGACGGCGACAACGTGACAGTCAGAATGAAAGACGCAAAAGAGGAGGAAAAGAAGCAATGAACCCCATGACAACACTTAGAGCCGCGATTCTCGCGGGCGCGGCGGCGTTCGCCGCAGGATGCCGCACGACGCCGCCCGGCCATCCGAACGTCACGCTGGAGCGCAGCGTGCGCCGCGCGGTGGAAATCACCGACGTGCGCTGCTCCAAGGGCGATTCGGCGTTCGCCACATTCCAGGCGAGCGTCGCCAACACGACGCCGTCGGAGCTGGCGGTGCAGTGGAAGACGGAGTGGTATGACGGAACCGGCATGGCGATCGACAGCGTGACGACGGCCTGGAACGACGCCGCCATACAGCCCGGCGACGTGAAGGCCCTCAAGTCCACCGCGCCGGCGCAGAACGCCGTCGACGCGCAGATGTTCATCCGCCGCAAACGCTGAGCGTTTGCGCAGACAATGACAGCAAAAAAACGGAAAAGGAGAAAAATGAATATCGCAAAAACAGCAACAGCCGCCGCCGTCTGCGCGGTCCTCGCCGCAACCTCGGGCTGCATGACCCAGTCGCGCCGCATAGCGCAGGGCGAAACGATCGAGGAAGTCGCTGGATTCTCCACGCGCGACCTTGAATATGCGGCGTCACAGGCCGTGCAGGGGCTCGACCGCGCGAGCGCGCGCTACCACGTCGCCGGTTCGCGGCGCATCGTGAATGTGAAGCCGTTCAAGATCGACACCCTCGCGCGCGGCGGCGACGCCGAACGCATCGCGAACGACCTTGAAGCGATACTTCGCGAAGAAATGACGAACTCCGGCGCGTTCATCGTGTTCGATCCCGAGGCCGCCGCCTCGATGGCGGCTTCCGGACAGCAGACGCCGTATCCGGAATATGTCTTGGACGGGGTGCTCCAGCAGCGCAACGAGCGCAAGGACAACGGCGACTACTACCAGTCGTTTTCGCTGCTGTTGAAGCTCGTGGCGTCGCCGTACCATTCTTCGCCGAACCAGCGCGGCCTGCAGGTCTGGCAGAAACGCATACCGCTTATGAAGGAAGTCGACCGCCGCAACGCGCTCCGCTGAGCGTGGCATGCAAATTGCGGTAGAATGAAAAACCGAAAGGATGCAGACATGGACAAATTGATCAAAACGGCGGCTTTCGCCGCATTGTCGATTGCCGCAGCCGGCGCGCTCGCGAAAGACGCCAGCCCGAAGGCCGGTTCGCAGATGCGCCTGATGATCGCCGGCTTCGGCACGATAGATTCCATCGCCCAGGTGGACAAGTGGCTCGGCGAACAGCTCCAGGAAAACAAGAACCTAGAGGCGCCGCCCGTGCTCAGCCAGGACGAGAAGGCTCTCGACCCGTCCCTGGCGAAGGAGGTCGCGATAATAAACTGGAATACGCGGAAGACCGAGTACACCAGCAACGCAAAGCGCGTGTCCGACCAGAACGCCCGCGACCGCGAACTCCTGCGCCAGCTGCGCACAAAGGTCCTCACCGACGCGCAGCAGCGCTACGTTCCCATGGCGAAGGACTATCTGCAGGCGGCGATCTACCGCCGCGCGGGAGCCCTGATCCAGGTTGTCGACCGCTCCAGCGCCGACATGAACTTCGTGGAGCAGGAACTCAACGGGAACCACGATTCCACGATACTCGGGGCCGACTGCATCCTGACGGCGGCTTTCGGAGACCGTGAAGAGGAGTCGCGCACCGTCACAGTGAACGCCAAGGGGACGCAGATCAAGACCACAACCTATACGCAGCCGTACACGTACAAGATCCGCGACACTTCCGGCGCGGTCCTTCTCGCCGGCAGCGGAACCGCGCAGTGGGCGATGCGCATGAACAGCATCGTGGCTTCCACAAAGGCCGATCCTGCGCGCAGGCTTTGCGAACAGGCGTGCGACCAGATGGCGGAAAAGATCGTGGCGTTCTTCACCACGAAGATCGCCTTCAAGATCAAGACGCCGCCGGACCGCGACGCGGAGGAAGTCGTGGTGAAGATAGACGACAAGGAAGTCGATGCGGAAGAGGAAGTCGTGGTTCTCGCCGCCGACCACATCATCGAAGCCTCTCTCGACGGTTGCGACTGTCTCAAGACAATGCCCTACAGGCTTGTGATAGGAAGCAGCACTCCGTTCAAACCGGTGAGCCTTGTCTTCCGGAAAAAGCCGGCGCAGGCTTCCGCCCCCGCGGCGGCGCCCGCTCCCGCGCCGGCGGCTGCGCCTGCGGCGGCGCCCGCGCCCGCCGCAGATGCGGACGATGACGACGTGCAGGACTGAACAGGAAAGGGAATCATGATGAAAAACCTTGTAAAATGCGCATTGGCCGCTGCGGCTCTCGCCGCCGCGGCCGGAGCCGACGCCGCTACCAAGGCGGCAAAGTGGCTCGTTCTCGACAAAATCGCGTATGCCGCCGAGGTGGACGCGCGCGATTTCGAAGGCATAGACAGCCTTCTGCTTACGAAACTCGCGCAGGCGGGGAAATACAAAGTGCTCGACCGCGACGCATACGACACCGCCGCCCGCGAGGAAGGATTCGGGGCGAACGTGGAACTCGTCCCGGCCGGATATTCCATGCGCGGCGAAATCGTCCAGATGCGGGCGACAGGTTCGCGCAAGACGGCGAATTCCTCGCTGAATGAATATGTCGCGACGGTTTCGCTCCGCGCGAACAATCTCCGCACACAGGAGGCGTACGAGGCCGAAACGCTCCGCGTGAAGGCTCTCTGCGAAACGCCGAAGGACATGCTCGTGCATGTGGTGCGCCAGGTGTCGCTTGCGATGCTGATGCGCGAATACCCGATGTACGTGATGGATGCGGACGAAGACGGCGAAATAACGCTCAGCTACGGTTCGGACTTCATCCGCGTCGGCGAGCGCTACGAAGTGCGCTCGCGCAAGGCGATTGTCGACAAGGACAACGGCGACACCGTCTACAAGGAAAAGACGACAGGCGTTTGCGAAGTGACAAGCACGGGCAAGCGCACATCGCAGGCGCGGATGGTCTCCGGCCGTGCGAAAGTCGACAGCATTCTCCGTTTCTACGATGAAGGCGAATCCGCGCCGGAAGCCGGTACCGTTCCGGTTCCGTCCGCGGAGCCTGTCCCGGTGCAGCAGGCGCAGCCCGTCGCCGAAGTTAGGGCGCCTGCCGCTTCCATCCTTCCGCGCAAGTCCGTCCGCATTGCCGTGGCTCCGTTCATCTCCAAGAAAAACGCGTTCAACGTGCAGGGGCTTTCGATCGGCGCGCGCCAGTGGATGGACGATGTGGCCGACCACTTGAACGCGGAACTCGCGGGCAGAGGCGGATTCGCGGTGCTGGACCGCTCGTTCGGGCAGGAACTGGATGCGGAACTCGGCAGGATAACATCCGACCCCAACGCCGATCCGAACGACGTGGTGCGCCTTTGCCGCAAGATAACCGCGGATTACGTGATTGTCGCCGAGGTGGTTTTCACGGATGTCGTATCGCCGGGCAATGATTATGCCACGGGGCTGCCGCTGCCCCCGCAGCAGACCGTTTTCGCCGAAGTGCGCTTCCGTTGCGCAAGCCCCGTCACCACGCAGATCGCGCTTGCGGATTCCGTGGCCGGCGATTCCAGGTATTTCGGGGGAACCTCCGAACAGTTTTCGTCCGCGTCGGCGGGCTGGACTGCGCAGCAGATCGCGGATGCCGTGCAGGGACGTTTCAATCCGGCCGGTCTGCAGGCGGAACTTTCGCGCCGCGCGGCTGCGGCGGCCGCGGCCGCCGCGGAGGCCTCCGCTCCGGCGGCGCAGGGGCCTTCCGGCGCTCCTGTCAATGTGGGTTTCTGAAACGGCGCTTCCGGCCTTGAAAAAAGCAGACTGCCCGCGAATGCGGGCAGTCTGCTTTTTTTGTCCGGTAAAGCCGGGCGCGGCTCAGGGCTGCGTCCCGTTCTTTCCGTTCTTGCTCTTTACGATCAGGCAGGTGGTCTTGAGCGTCTTGCGGCTGACCAGGAAAAGACTCCATGCGTAGGACTCCTCCTGGTCGGACACGATGTTGGACACGCGGTCCGAACCTGCCACGCTCAGGGCGTGTTTCACGGACGCGATGTTTTCATCGAGCGTGCAGTGGTCTTTGAACCATATCGTGTTGTGCATGTTGCTGCGGTCTATGTCGCCTTGTTTCCAGGTCTCGCCGGAGCAAAGCGGCAGAATTCCGAAAAGGTTGTAGCTGGTGTTGCACACGACATACGAAGCGACGGGCGTTTCGTCGTTGTCGACGAGTGCGAACGCCGGCACGTCGGAGGAAAGTTCGCTGTACGAGCTGCATCCCGCGATTGCGAGCGCGGCTATCGAGGTGAGAAGTGCCTTTTTCATTTCACGGCCTCCTTGCCGGCGCGCTGGGATTTTTCACGGAGCACTGCGGACGCTTTCACGGAATAGGTTCCGCAGATTCCGCCGAGAAGACCTTCGTACGACGAGCAGGAGAAGTCCGACGTGGACGCTTCCGTGAACACCACGTCGACGAGATCGCAGTTTTCGCGGCGCGCTATGCGCTGGAGCGTTTCATAGCAGTCGTCGTTGCCGCAGTAGTCGCTGAAGAACGCTACGCCGCCTTCGATGTCCTGTTTCTCTTCGTTCCAGACCAGTCCGCCGGAGCAGATGGTGAATGTGCCGAACAGATGGATGCCGGTGTTGGAAACGAACACCATTCTGTCCGCGCGGGTTGTGGCGCCCTGTATGTCGATGCCATTCATCGAACCTGGAGACGAAATCTCCACGGTGGCGCATCCGGCGGCGAGCGCAGCGAGCGCCGCCGCCATTAGACTTGCTTTCATTCGGGTTTCTCCTTTATAGGGTTGCGGAGAAGTATAGCACAAACATCCGCGTATGCGTTCCCTCGCCGGCGTGGCGGCTCTGCCGTATCAAAATCGCCCGTCCTGATTCCGCGATGCCTTAGGCACGCGCAGATTCTTACGGCTGCAACAATCGCAGCTACCGTCTCCGCCGCCCCGGTCTTTTGGATCCGGGGCGCGTCACGCGCCCCGGATCCGCGGTCGCATTGCAGTTTCAGGGGTTGCCATGCTGCAATTTTGACATCTCGGCGTCCATCCTTTTCATTTCGGCATCGATCTGCTGCGCTTCGGCCTTCATTTTCTGGATGTCGGCGTCCATCTGTTCCATTTTGTCCATGGCCGTCCTGGCCTTCTGTCCGCCGGTGCTGCTGTCCGCCTGCGGTTTTGCGGACGGGGCCGCCGCGGAGGCCGTGTCAATCTCCACTCCGTACGTTTCGATGATCTTCTCCATGCCCTTTATGTCGTTCTCGTCCTTCACCAGTCCGCCGACCGTGCAGAAAGTGAAGCCCTGCTTGTCGCCTGTGACAATCGCGAAAAGCGTGAACTTTTCGTCCTGGAAATTCTTGAACGTCTTCGGCTTGGCCGCGTACGGCTCTGCAAATGCGCAGTAGAACGTGTCGCCGGCGCCGGTGGTCAGAAGCGTATAGTGCGCCTTGTCCGAAAAGAGCGCGCTTGTGTTCCCAAGCGGCTTAGAGCAGTTCGCGTTCCATACGCCCGCGCCTTTGAAAAGGATGCCCCTGCCCCTGCAGCTGTCGGCGATCGCTTCTTTTTCCCCCTGGATGCGTTTTGCCGAAATCTCCGCACCGAGATTCTTTGCGTTTTCGATGAATCTGGCGACAGCCTGGCGGCGCAGTTCCGCCTGTCGCGCCTTTTCGGCTTCTGCGCGCTCTGCGGCCTGGCGGCGCAGTTCGGCGAACATGGCTTCCGTGGCGGCGATATCGACTTTGGGCGAAAGATGTTTTTTGAGGGAATCCCACTTTGCGAAGTCCGCCTTGCACATGTCGACGATTTTCGCATCGAGTTCGCCGCGCATCTTTTCGTCGGCGACCATTCCGAATGCGAAACCGGCTTTTGCCGCGGAAATGTGTTTCCCGTCGAGAAATCCGTTTGCGGTTTTATAGGCGATATCCGTGGATTCGGCTGCGGGAAGTAAGGGCAGGACGCCCAGGAAAGTCTTTTCGTCGGGGTATTTCGCCAGCACCTTGCGCGCGAGTTCTTCGCGGAATTCGCCGGCCTTTGCGGTTTTGACGGTTTCGATGCGGTCTGACGCGTCCAGGCTTTCGAGAATCATCATCTTGGATGCAACCGCCTTGTCGAGTTCGCGCTTCGCTTCTTTTTTGGCCATCATCTTCGCGGTTCCGGCGTCCTTGATGCCGGCGAGGACGTCCTTGCGGGAAATCCTGTAGCTGCCGGACGTTCCGGAATCCGGCGTGGCGGTGCCGTCGACGGCGTTCACCGTCTTGCCCTGTTTTTCGATCCGCCCTCCGTTCAGGAGAATCACGCGCTCGCCATCGTCGAGCGCCGCGAGAAAGGCGGCGCGTTCGCGCGCCATTCGCGCCGCGATTGCTTTTTGCAACGCACCTTCAAGCGGCGTCAGGAAGTCGTATTCGGTGCCTCTGGCGTCCGAGACGTCGCGGCGCCGGAGTATCGCGGCGATCGTGTTTTCATCCTCCACGAAAGGTGCGAGCTTGACGAGCGATTTCAGGATGGCTGCCTGTTCTTTCAATTTCCCTTTCGCCATCATGTCGCCGTACGTCTTGCGCATCTTTTCCGCGTCCTGCCCGGCTTCGACGGCAGCGTCGATCCTTGCGGTGAAGGATTTGGCGAACTTGGCCGTCCCGTCGGCAGACAGTCCTTCCAGGAGCGTGCGCTGGGCATCGGACGAAGGTTTGCGCTCTGCGAATATCCAGGCCGCCTCGATGCGGGCATCTTCGCTCTTCGTGATTTTCCCGAGCGCGTCTTTCCTGTCGCCGCTGTCTGGGGCTTCAAGCGCGATGGTCGCAAGAGCCGGAACTTCGTCTATGCGCTTGCGCGCCTCGTTCTTGATTTCCGGCGCGGCATTTTTCGCGATTACGATCTTCGCGAGTTTCTGCTGGTTGGCGATTTTGGGTACGATCTCAAGTCGTTTTTCAAGCGGATTCGCGGTGTCAAGGACGAACCCCACCGCCTCCGATTCGCCGATATCGCGCCAGAACTGGCTGTCCGACGCCAGTTTTTCCTCCATGGACATGCATCCGGACAGAGCCGATACAAAAGCGGCTGCGACCGCGCAGCGCACCAGCATTGCGATTTTCATACATTGATCTCCGCTCCCTCTTTCCTGTTGCCGCGGCGGAAGCACGAGGGTTGCATCTTCCGCCGTGTCCAAGAAAGCATGCGCGAACCCCTGCCCATGCGGCGGAAGAGCGCACGTCCGTTGCAGGCATGCTCTTTTCCGGTCCGGATGCAAGAGATCCTTCGAGTCTTTCTTGGCTGATTGCGGGTGTAAATGCCCGAAACCGTTTCAATTATAGCAAAAAACCGCGTGGCGCGGCGGCTCGCGCGGACGGCGCATTCCGCAATCGAGGGCTTGCGCGCGACGCCTGCGCTTTGATACAATTCCACTTTCCCTTCTGCAACGGTTTTTTGCGATGAAACTGCTGTTCGTATTCATAGACGGCCTCGGCCTGCGCCCACCCGCGGCGGACAATCCGGTCAATCCGGAAGTCTGCCCGGCGCTTTGCCGCCTCATCGCGGAAAACTCCGTGCCCTGCGATGCGACCCTCGGCGTGGGCGGGCCGCCGCAGAGCGCGACGGGGCAGACCGCCATGTTTACGGGCCGCAACGCGCCCGCTCTCATGGGGCGCCATTGCGAAGGCTTCCCCGGCCCGACTCTCAGGAATCTCATCGTAGAGGACAACATATTTCTCGAGTTCCGCAAACGCGGCGCGAAGGTCCGCTTCGCGGATGCGTATCTCGTGGATTCGCCGGAGGAACTTTCCGCGCGCCGCTTCAAAAGCGTCACAACCGTGATGGCGCTGAGCGCGCCGGAAACGATATCCACCGAAGGCGATCTTCGCGACGGTTCCGCCGTGATGCAGGACATAACGCGCGAGACGATACAAGACCGCTATCCCGACATTCCGGCGGTCTCGCCCGAAACCGCTGCGGAACATCTGTTCGGCATCGCCCGCGCGAACGCATTCACGCTTTTCGAGTTCTTCCAGAGCGACATGGCGGGGCATTCGATGGATTATGCGCGGGCCTGCGCGGTGTTGAGGGTGTTCGACAGGTTCCTGTCAGTCCTGCTTCGCTTCACTGCGGCCGCAGGAATCACATTCGTCATGACGTCCGACCACGGCAATATCGAAAACATGTCGGAGCGCGGCCATACCCGCAATCCGGTTCCGTTCGCGGCGCGCGGGCCCCGCGCGAAGGAGCTGCTCGCGCGCGTCAAAAACCTCGCCGATGTGACCCCGGCGATTCTCGAAACGTTCGACCGTGCCGCCGCCGAAGCGCGCAACGCGTGACGCCCGATTTTTAAAAATGTAAAAAATCCGTAAAATCCCGTTGCGCCGCGCGGGGATTTTTGCTAACATATCCCGCGACCCCGAAAAAGGGTTTGTTTCTGAAACAACAAAAAAGGGAAAAAAATGAAGAAACTCGTTCTCGCGGCGCTCGTGCTGTCCGCTATCGTTGTCGGCTGCAACAAGGATGCCAAGAAGGATGCCGCCAAGGGCACCAACGACACGACCAAGGCGGCTGAAGCGCCTGCCAAGACTCCCGCCAAGTAATCGGCAGTCTAGCGGAAAAGCCCGGATCCTTTTGGAGTCCGGGCTTTTTTTGTATCTGCGCTGCGCCTTTACGCAAATGAAGATTCCGTTCCGTGCTTGTTTCGCGGTTTTTTCCTCGGCAGTCTGCGCAGCCGCCGGTTTGGCCTTGCGCGGCGGCGGACGTGCGCAGCCTCCCCTCCGCATCGCATGGCCCGTAATGGGGACCGAGGCGGCCGTGATATGCCTGCAACCCGCGCGCGCAGCGGCGGTCGATGCGGCAAGGGAGACGGTGCAGAGGACGTTCGAGCGTTTCGAAGCGGCTCTTTCCGCCTGGGACGGGGCGAGCGAACTGTCCCGGATCAACGGCCTTGCCGGAACCGGGCGCAAATTCAAGGCCGGCGGCGAGATCTTGCGCGTATGCAGGGCCGCGAAGGAACTCGCGGTTCTTTCCGGCGGCGCGTTCAATCCTCTTGTAGGTCCGGCCATGAAACTCTACGGTTTCAACGGCGCGGACGGAATGCAGACTTTCCCGGACAGGAAGGCCCTCGATGCTATTCCGGCCGACCCCGCAGACATTGAAATATCCGCCGGCGGCGAAATTTCGCTTGCGAAAGCGGGAATGAAGCTCGATCTCGGCGGCATTGCGAAAGGCGCCGCCGTGGACGCCGCTTTCGAGGCGCTCGTCCGCGCCGGGCTTGACGGCGGTGCAATGGTGGATCTTGGCGGCAACCTTCGGGCGGGCGGCGCCGGCCCGGCGGAAGGGGGCGGCTGGGAAGTTGCGGTGCGCGACCCGTTTTCGAAAGGGGCGTCCGCCGCGCGCATCCGTCTTGAACCCGGCGAAGCCGTCGCTACAAGCGGCAATTACGAGCGTTTCAGGACGATCGGCGGCAAAAGGGTTTCGCACATTTTGGACGGACGCACCCGGCTGCCGTCGTCCGGCGTCGCCGGATGCACGGTCGTAGCCGGCGATGCCATGACGGCGGACGGGCTTTCAACGACCCTTTTCATACTGGGCCCGGAAGATGGCGCGCGGTTTTTGAAGGACAGCGGCATTTCCGCTTCCGCGCTTTGGATTCCGGATTCGCCGGAATCGCGCGAAATTATCGTGAACGGCGCGATGGCGCGGAGGCTTGCGGAAAGCGCGGAGGGGTGGCGCGTGCGCAGATTGCCGTGACGCCCTGCGGCGGCGCTTGCGCTACCGGGCGGCTCCGGAAATCCATCCCGCGCCAGAAGGCGTCTCTACGCGCCGCCATGCTCCGCGTGTTTCGGTGGTGCGCGCGCCCGAGAGTTCTTCATTCGGCACGGAGACGGTCGCCGGCGAGTGGATCGACGGCGCGAAGCGCAGGATCGCGCGGCCGTCCGCGCCGCCTGAGATTCCTATTTCCGGCGGCGGCTCCGGCGGCGGTTCCGGCTTTCTGAACGCAAGCCTGGCGGGCCTCGATTGGGCAAGTTCGTATCTGCGCGTGCGCGTGTCGAAGTATACGATGCTCGCGACCGGGCCGTTGGTGGAGGAAATGTCGCGCGGCATCATGGTCTGCCGCCATGACATGCGCCCGGAGCCCTGCCTCTGCCCCGCTTCGAGCGGATGGATCTTTTCGAAGCCGCGCTCGAGACCGCTTATTCTCGGTACGGCGTTGGACGGCATCCAGCCGTTGTACTGCAGTTCGTAGATTGCGGTCGACCAGTTTCCCGGCCATGCGGAATCGGGCTTTTCAAAGCGGGAGGCGATTTGGAATCCCGTTCCGACGGCGCCGGAAAACGAATCGGGCCGCCCTTCTTCCGGCAGCGGCGCGACAGAGTACGAAACCTTCCCCGCATCAACCGAAAAGGACGTGCTGGACGTGAACACGCTGGCTCCTCCGGCGGACGTCACGGTGTGCACGGACATTCCGGAGAGCGACACGCTGTTTTCCGCGGAAAACGGGCGGCTCGATCTGAAAACGAGGCGGAAGCGTTTCACGGTAAATGCCGAATTCGTGGAAACGCCGTCCGGCAGGTTCTCCTGCCCCAGAAATTCTACGCCGTCCATGTTGAACGGAAGCCCCTCCGCCGAGCGCGGCTCCACAGAAGTTCCGGCCGGGATGGACAGCGAAAAATCGAATGCGAAAGGTTCGCCTGCGACTATTTCGCGCGGGGGCAGGACTTTTACCGAGGCTGATATGTCGGGATTATGCATCCCGCCGAAAGCCATCCTGCGCATTTGCGCGTTCGCGCGGCAGGCGGCGAGAGCCGCCGCCGCAATCAGCAGCATCCGCTTTTTCATCTGGACACGGCCTCCATCGCCGGAGAACATGAAAATCTGCGCTCGTCGAGCGCGGACAGCGCGCAGGACGCGGTGCATACGGCGAACGCCGCTGCGGCCGCCCATGCCGCGGCGCGCGCCGCCGCCGCCGCGCGGCGCGCTCCACAGCGCCTGCAGACCCGCGCCGCCGTCGCGATTATCCACAGAGCCGCCCAGGAAACGGCGGCGGCGAGAATGCGGTCTGCGAGCGGCACGGTCCAATGCGGGGCGAAGACGCGTCTTGCGAAAGGCGGCTTTGCGGCGGGGTCGTCCTGCAGCCGCGCGAAAGCCGCCGCGAGGCCGCGCCGCGAGGCGGGCGTTTCGCCGGCGCGGCGCATCGCAGCGTCGTATGCTTCGACCGCGCCGGACACGTCGCCCGAAAGAAGTCGGCAGGCGCCGAGATTTTCCAGGATCCGGACATCTGCGCCGTTTTCGCGCGCGAGCGCGGCGTAGAGCGATGCGGCGCGCTCGAAATCCCGCGCGGTCTGCGCGGCCGCGGCGGCCGCGTCGGCCCGGCCGGCGTCGAACCGGTCCGCCGCGCGGTCCTGCGCGTTCGCGAATGCGGCGGCGGCCGCGAAAAGCGCCGCAAGGATTTTTTTCATCGGCGCGCCCTCCTTGAAAACGCCGCAGTCTCGGCCGCGGACAGGAATTTCACCACGGTGTCTGTCGCATCGCGCCGCTCGCCCGCGCCGGTCATGATTTTTTCCGCTTCCGCGGCCGTGACCGTTTCTCCGGTGCGGGAGTGGACTATCCTGAAATATGCGGATACCGCTTTTCCGGCGGAAGGAGACCCCGTGCGGATTTTCTTCAGCGCGCGCGGCAGCGCGCCGGCGCCGGCTATTCCGGCGCGTATCGCACGGAACTTCGCGGATGCGCCCGGCGCGGCGAGCGCGAGCAGGAACGCGCCCGGCGGCAGCAGGAAGAGCAGCCAGAGGGTTCGTGGCCTCGGCATGAGCGGCGTCCCGGCGGAACTGCCGTCCGCGTCCGCAAAACGCATTCCGTCCGGCATGGGATAGTCGTCCGCGAGAACCGCGACGGGCGCTTCGGCTATCTGTACCGGAACGGGCGCGCTGGTTTTCACGGCGTATGCGTTGCGGGACGCGTCGTACCAGCCGAACGAGAGGGCGGGGAATTCCGCCGCGCCCGCCTTTACGGGACGGATTTCATAGGAGTATTTGACCGCGCGGCCTTGCGTTTCCGTCTTGACAGGCTCCGCGCCTATCTTGAAAAATTCCGTGGATTGGGACGAGAGATCCGGCGCGGAAACCCCGGGCGGGTCGTCGGTCTCGATTGTCACGTTCAGGTTGATCAGATCGCCCATGCGGCACGACTGCGCGTCAGGCGCGGCGGAAACGGAAAAATCGGTTCCCGCGTAGCCTGTCCAGCCTTCCGGGCGGCCTTCGGCGGGCGCAGGCCGCACTTCGGCCGAAACCGCTGGCGCGATGGATTCGCGGCGGAAATTTATCTCGCCGAATACGTCTTGTGAAACTGCGAGCGAGACGGACACGCGCGGCATTTCGAACGTCCCGGCGGTTTTCGCGCGCAGAACGGGCGATTCCACCGCCAGAATCCACGCGTCGCCGCCGGACGCGTCTTTGCCTTTTTCAAGCGGCAGGCGGAAAACCGCCGGACGGGGTCTTATCGAAAAAGGATCGTTCCTGTCTATCCCCTGGAACGCGATATTGACGGCTTCGCCGCCGGCGTTTGCGTTCTGGAGGGCGTCGACCGTCTCCTGCGCGCCTGAAACGCGGACGTTCCCCGATGGAATCATCTCCGGAGCGAAAGGAAGGCCGGATATCTTGTATAGAGACCGGGGATCCGGCCGCGACGGGAACGACACTTCGGCGCGCAGGCGGAAAGGCGCGCCCGGGACGGGATGTTCCGGCTCCACTTTCAGCGAAACCGACGGCGCGGCGGCGAATGCCGTCGCGCACGCGGCGAGCGCGGCCGCGAGAATCGTCAGCGCCGCGCGGCGCGGTGCCGTTCCGTCAGGGATTGACATTTTCAAGCGCGAGCGTGTCGAAGTCGATTTTGCGGTAATAGCAGTTGCGCGGCGCTCCGGACGCGTTCTTCGTGTGGCAGATGCCGCCCCTGCACGGGCGCACCACGTAAAGAAGGGAGTTCTGCTCGCAGTTCACGTACGCTTCGAGCAGGTCGAACGTCTCGCCGGACGTCTCGCCTTTGAACCACAGCTTGTTGCGGCTTGTGGACCAGAGGACGAGTTTGCGCTTTGCGAACGATTCGCGCATGGCGAACTCGTTCGTGTATGCGACGAGTATCACTTCCTTCGTGTCGGCATTCTGCACCGCAACGGGAATCACGCCGGGATCGTGTTCGGGGGCGGCGGCGCGGGAGGCGGCGACCTGCGCGCCGACTTTTTCCAGCTTGGTGAAATCGAGTTTCAGTTCAAGTGTTTCTTCGATGGTATCCATAGCGGCGGAATTTTACCAAAAATCCCCCCTTGCGTGAATGCCGCCGGCGCGGGCGCGGGCAGTTTGCCCGGCGCCGCATTATTTGGTAGAATGACGGCATGCCGAAGAAGATGATAAAAGTTCCCACAACCGGCGTGTGCGACTTCGAGACGCTGATAAGCGATCCCGAGGCCAAATACGTTGACAAGACGGACTTGCTGTACGAGATGGCAAGGCCGAAGTCTGATGCACAGTATTTCATCTCGCGCCCGCGCAGGTTCGGCAAGTCGCTGATGCTCTCCACGCTGAAAGCGATGTTCGAAGGACGCCGCGATCTCTTCAAGGGTCTTGCCATCGACAAGCTGCCGTGGGAGGGATGGAAGCGGCCGACGCCCGTGTACAGCTTCACGATGGGCGACGTGACCGGCGAAAATTACGAAGAGGTCAAGGAGCAGCTGGGCGAACTTGTCG
>CACYEO010000074.1 GCA_902773475.1 uncultured bacterium
CGCACCCGTGGTGAAATTGGCATACACGCTAGATTCAGGTTCTAGTGCCGCAAGGTGTGTGGGTTCAAATCCCACCGGGTGCACCAGACGGCCCCATCGTCTATCGGCTAGGACACGAGGTTCTCATCCTTGTAAGAGGAGTTCGACTCTCCTTGGGGCTGCCATCCAGGCGAAAAGCAAACGATGAAGTTTCCTTCCTCCATCTGGCGTATCGTCCGCCGAATTTTTCTTGCCGTTTTTCTGGCGGCATTCGCGCTTTTCCTGATATTCGTGCTTCCGCTCTTCTTCTGCGAACGGCAGCTGCCGGAGTCGTGGGTGCGCGCCGCCGCGGACGCCGCGTCGGACGACGAAATCGTCACGAGCATCGGGTCGATTTCGCTGAAACTCCCCGAGGGGATACGAGTAAGGAACGTGCGCATATTCGACAAAAAGGCGAAATCCCCCGCGCCGCTTCTTTCGTTCGAATCCGCGGACGTGCGCATTTCGCTGCCGCGCCTTGTTTTCGACAGGAACTCCGCGCTGAAGCGCATCCGCATATTCGGCGCATCGATGCCCAGAATGCCGGACTCGTGGTACGAACCCGTTCTCGAGCGCAAGGAAGAATGGAAGCCGGTCGATTTCAGCGAAGTTCCCGAACTGCGCCCGTTTTCTCTTGAACTCTACGATGCGAACATACTTGGGATACGGGCTGAAAGCGCCACGATCGACGCGGTGTCCGTTTCGCCGCGCGGGATTTCCGCCGAAGGATTCCGCCTGGTGTGGCCCGACACCGACAGGCAGATGAGCCTGAACGGCCGCGTGAACGTGGACGCCTCCACGCAGATGCTGAAGGCGTCGCTTTCCGGCGAGACGCGTCTTGCCGGCATACGCCCGCTGCTCGTGGCGCTCAACGTGAAAGGCGCGGTCGATTATATCGACTCGTTCACGGCGCTCGACCACCCCATCCCGGTAAACGCGGCCATAGAAGCCAACATCGCAAACAGCGACTTCGGCTTGACGGCGGATCTGAAGACTACCGGCGGAACATGCAGCGGAGTGCCGCTCGACACGATCTACACAAAGCTGCGCACCGCCATCTGCACGCGGGGATCGTTCTACAACCTGTCTGTCGCGCTTGAAAACACGGACCTGCGCACGGCGGACGGCTCGACCGCGTCCGGAACGGTGGTCTACGAATACACGAACGACGTGGAATCCATAAAAATGGACGTTTCCGCGCTGATGCCGCCGGACGAAATCACCGCGCTTGCGGATTTCCTGAACAACGGGGAACTCGACGTCCTGAAAACCGAAGGCAAAGCGTCCGTGTCGGTTTCCGGCATCGTCTACACCGCGCCTGAAAAGGCGGCGGACAACAAACTCAAGGGAACGCTGAAATTCGGACGGACCGAAATCGCCGGAATCAAAGCGGCATCCGTCGAATCGGAACTCGCCCTTTCGGGGACGTCGGTCTCGTTCGGCAACATCAACGCGGTCACGCCGCAGGGCGGCAAATGCTTCGGCGACGCGAGACTCGACATTCCGGACTTCGATCCGGCAAGAATTTCGCTGTGGCTGTCCATGAACGGCAAAAAGGTGCCGCTTGGCGACGTTTGCGACGCGCTGCATTTCAAGCTCGACAACGCCACGGGGCTTGTGGATTTCGACGCGACGGTTTCGATGCCGCTCGACGATTCGATGATGGAAGGCCTGAACGGCAAAGGTTCCGTGAAGTGCCACAAAGGCGTGATCGTGCAGCTGCCGATCTTCGCGGGATTCACCAGCTATGTGGCGCGAAACGTCCCGGGCGTGTCGTCGCTCACCGACCAGTCGAACGCCAACTGCACGTTCACGATAACGAACGGCGTAATGCGCATGCCCGACGTGCTTGTCGAAGGCAGGGTGTTTTCGATAAGAGGGAAGGGGCTTTTGAACCTTCCGGCCGACGAACTCGATTTCACGGTGCGCGCCACCGTATTCCGCGAAGGCTCGTTCCTGAGCGTTCTTACAAGCCCGGTCACCTGGACTTTCACCAAACTTCTTCTGGAATTCCGCGTCCACGGCCCGTTCGAAAAACCGCAATGGGATTCCGTGACGGTGCTCGACAGGATAATGGACGCTTTCTCTTTGTCGGAGGAAGAGAAACTCGCGCCGCCCAAGCCGCGCCCGGGCGCGAAGAAAAACGGCGCGCCGAAATGACATCCGCTTCCCCCAGGCTGAAACTTGAACGCGAAATCGCGGCCGCGTTCCCCGGAACGGATCCGGCGGGCGTCGACGAGGCCGGGCGCGGCCCGCTCGCAGGACCGGTGTTCGCCGCCGCCGTGTCCGTTCCTCTGGAAAAAGCGGAGGAGCTTGCGGAAGGCGCGTGGAAACGCGTGACCGATTCAAAAAAACTGCCTGCGCCCCTGCGGGAGGAACTCGCCGCCGCGATACGCGCCGAACCCGATTGTCTGTGGTCTGTCGCGTCCGCGTCCGTTGAAGAGATAGACCGGCTGAACATCCTGCGGGCGACGCATCTGGCGATGCGCCGCGCATGTCTGGGATTGATCGATAAAGGCGGGCAGGCCGTCGGCTTCGCCGCCATCGTCGACGGACTTCCCGTAAAAGGGCTTCCGTTCCCTTCGCGGAACGCGGTCAAAGGCGACATGCGGTCCCTGCTTGCCGGCGCCGCGAGCATCCTTGCGAAAACCGGACGCGACGCGTACTGCATGCAGATGGACGCGAAATGGCCGGGCTACGGATTCGCCGCGAACAAAGGCTACGGAACCCGCGGGCATTTGAACGCGCTTTCGATTCTGGGGCCCTGCCCGGAGCACAGAAAGTCCTTCGCTCCGGTGCGCGAACAGCTCCTGCCGGGTTTCGACGTTTCAGGCTGACCGGGCCGGGGGAGGGACGCCGTCCCGTCCGTCAGCGGCGCTTCCCCATAAGGGAGAATATGCGTTTCAGCCCTTTGCGGGCGAGAGCGCGCAGTTCCGCGAAAGTTTCTTCCGAAAACGGCTCCCGTTCGGCCGTCCCCTGGATTTCCACGAAGCGCCCGTCGTCGGTCATGACAAAATTCATGTCGACATCCGCCGCAGAGTCGAGCGCGTAGTCGAGATCGAGCGAAGGCCTGCCGCCGCATACGCCGGCGGACACCGCGGCAACGCGGCGGATTACCGGATTCTCCGCGATCGTTCCGTCGGCAAGGAGTTTTGCGATCGCGTCTTCGAGAGCCAGCATTCCGCCGGTGATGGAAGCGCAGCGCGTGCCGCCGTCCGCCTGGAGCACGTCGCAATCGATTGTGATCTGGCGCTCGCCGAGTTTTTCCATGTCCACCGCGGCGCGCAGGGAACGCCCCGCGAGACGCTGTATTTCGGTCGAACGCGCGTCAAGCTTCAGCTTCTTTATGTCGCGGTCCTTGCGTCCGCCGCCGGTGGACGAAGGGAGCATGGAATATTCCGCCGTGACCCAACCCCTTCCCGTGTCTTTCAGGAACGGCGGCACTTTGTTTTCAACGCTCGCCGTGCACAGCACCCAGGTGTCGCCCCATTTCACGAGAACGCTTCCGGCGGCGTGTTTAGTGAAGCCGTGCACGAATTCGATTTTTCTGAGCTGGTCGCTTTTGCGCTTTGACATGTTCCATCCCCTTTTCCGTACGCCGGGCCGCGGGATTCCGCAGTCCGGAGCGCCTGCAAGGCGCGTCATCCGTCCTGCGGCTGCCCGCCGTCTCCGTTCAACGGTTTCGCCCCGTGGGCGGCCACGAACGCAGCCGGATCTATAGGACGGCCGTCCGCCGCCGAAAGCGCCGGGAGGTCGGCCGCCGTGAGCGGGACGAAGTTTTCGAGATCGACGAGGATTTCGCGAGAGCCGGATCCGCGGCTTGGCCCGACGACGCCGGTCTCTTCGAGTATGTCCACGAGACGCGCGGCGTGCGTGTAGCCGATTCCCATGCGGCGCTGGAGATAGGACGTGGAAGCGCGTTTCGTGCGGCGCAGGATTTCGATCGCCTGGTTGTAGAGTTCAAGCTCCTTGACTGTCGTAATATGCGAAGGAGCCTCCATGTCGTTGATCGACTGCTGGGGCTGGGGCGGCTCGGCGGGAGCCTGCGGCTCTTCGTCCGCGCCGTCGTCGTCGAACCCGTCGCCGTCGCGCCTGCGGCGTTTGCCGCCGCCGCGCGAATCGTCGTCTTCCCCGCCGTCCTCGAGTTCGTCCTCCGGGTCGGCCTCTTTGATCTTCGCGAGCCTTTCGGAGAAATTCTTGTCGAAATCCACCCCGGCGTGTTCGCCGATGAATCCGACCACGCGCGAGATCTCCTCGTCCGCGAGGAACGCGCCCTGCGCGCGGATGAGCAGGCCCTCGGGCGTGCGGTAGAGCATGTCGCCCTTGCCGATGAGGTCCTCCGCGCCCTGGCTGTCGAGAATCGTGCGCGAGTCCACGGACTGCGCGGTCTTGAACGCGATGCGCCCGGGGATGTTGGATTTGATCGTACCCGTGATCGTTTTCGTGTCGGGGCGCTGCGTGGCGAGGATGAGATGGATGCCGGTGGCGCGGGCGAGGGCGGTGAGGCGGGCGATGACCGGTTCCACGTCCCGCCCTGCGGAAAGCATTATGTCGGCGACTTCGTCTATGATGATCACGATATACGGAATCGTGCGCGGGAACTCGCCCGCGGAATCGCCGTCCCCCGCGAAGAAATCCTGCTGCACGGATATTTCGCGCGAATTGAAGTCCACTATGTTGCGGCATTTCGCCTTTGCGAACATGCGCAGGCGCTTTTCCATCTCCTGCACGGCCCAGCGCAGGCCGAACACCACTTTCTTGGTGTCGTTTATCACCGGCACGAGAAGGTGCGGAAGCGCGGCGTAGGAGGTGAACTCGACGCGCTTAGGGTCGATGAGTATGAAGCGCAGCTGCTCCGGAGTGCGGCAAAGCAGGAGCCCCGTGATTATGGAGTTCAGGCAGACGGATTTGCCCTGGCCCGTCGCGCCGGCGACGAGCAGGTGGGGGAGGCGGGCAAGGTCCGCCACGAGATCGTTGCCCGCCGCGTCCTTGCCGAGGAGGAGGGGAACCTGGAATTTTCCGCCCTGCCACGCCGGGCCTTCGGCGACGGAGCGGAAGTACACCGGGGACGATTTGCGGTTGGGCACTTCGATGCCTACCGCGTTCTTGCCGGGTATGGGCGCTTCGATGCGGAGCGATTTCGCCTCGAGCGACATCTGGAGGTTTCCGGAAAGGCTGGAGATGCGCTCCACCTTCACGCTCGGAGCGGGGGTGAGCGCGTACTGCGTGACGACGGGGCCGGGGCGGGTGAACGCGAGCGTGGTCTCCACGCCGAACTGCCTGAGCGTATCTATTATGCGGTTGGACATTTCGGCTATGTCGCCGTGCTCCGCGCACGATTCCGGAACGGGATTGAGCAAGTCGATCGAGGGAAGAACGTATGGCTTCTTCGCCGGTTCGCCGTCTTCCGCGGGAACGCCGTCCTCCGCCGCGGTTCCGGAGGCCTCGGGCGCGGCGCCGGCGGTTTCGGCGGCTTTGCGCGCCGCAGCCTCTTCCGCCGCTTTGCGCGCGGCCTCTTCCGCCGCCGCCCTGCGGGCGTCCTCCGCCGCGCGCGCCGCCGCGGCCGCTTCCTCGGCCTTCATGCGCGCCGCCATCAGCTCCGATTCCTTCTGCGCGGCGCGCGCCTCCTCGCGGGCGCGGCGCTCGGCTTCCTTTTCCTCGAGTTTCCTCACGCGTTCCGCCTCGCGCTCTTCTTCCCTGCGGCGGCGCTCCGCCTCCTTCTCGTCGGCCTTGCGCCGGCGTTCCTCTTCGCGCGCAAGGCGCGCCTCCTCGCGGGCCGAAGCCACGCGCGCGGCGTCGATGGCGTCAGGTCCGGGAGAATCCGGCGGCGCGGAAGAACCGCCCGCCGCCCATGACACGAGTTTCGCGAAGGCGGACAGGATGTCGCGGAATCCTACCGCCGCCATCAGGAAGCAGACGAACGAGGCGAACGCTATCGCGCCGGCGCCGAACGGCGCGAAAAGAGTCTCGAGCCCGCGCGTCATCAGAAGGTATCCGGACGCGCCGCCCGCGAACATGATGTTCACGCTCATGCGCGCGGCGGCGACGCGCGGCAGGGCGTCCAGCAGCTGGCACAGGCACGAAAGCGAAACAAGGGCGGCGAGAAACCAGAACACGCGCCGCGCCGCGCGCGGCGGCTTTCCCGCGAAGAGCGACATCGCCATCGAAAGCGGCAGCAGGGGTATCGCCCATGAAGCGAATCCGAAAAGACCGTATACCGCCCACGCCCAGCGGTCGCCGATAATGCCGAGAAGGTTGGACGGCGGAACCGCGGCGGGCATGTTGAGCTCCGGCATGTCGCGCCAGTCGTATGACGCCTGCGCGAGGGCGAGGAACAGCGCAAGCAGGAGAAGGAGTCCGCCCGTTATTTTAGACCGGGCGGCGGACGCCGCGCCGGGGCTGGAATCGACGCTGCCGTCATGCATCGGCGGTTTTCTCCGTTTCCGGCTTTTCAGGCTCCGTCTTTTCCGGAGGGGTTCCTGCGGCGGCCGGCGCGTTTTGCGCTTCCGGCGCCGCGGCCGCGCCAGGCTCCGCCGTTCCGTCCCGGCCGTCCGCCATCTCCGGCTGCGGCTCCACGGGCGCCGGCAGAGGGGCGAAATCGACGCGGGGGATGTAGTTCGTATAGACCGCAGGCGCTGAAACCACGTTCGTGACGACAGTGTTTGTCACGTACAGCACGGTCGGGGCGGGCGCGAGAATCTGGAACGGCTGCGGCGACGGAGGCGGCGGCGCGCCGTCGGCGGCCGGCTCGGGCCGCAGCGAGAAATAGATGTAGCAGGCGAGCACGAGCGCAAGCGCCTTCAGCCCGATGTTGTGCATCAAAACGCGCTTCAGAAAGCGCCACAAGGAAAACCTTCTTCCAGAGCTCATTTTCCCGCCTCCCCGGATCCGTCGCCGGCGTCATCGGAAATCCTCGCGAAAAACGCCGCTATCTTCGCGCGCTTGATTGTGATCCATTCGCCTATGCGCTCGCCTATCGATCCGGCGCCGGGGAGCCCGCGGCCCATCCAGCGCATCAGCTGGGTCTTCGCGGCGCTGCCCACGTAGCGGAAGAGTTTTCCGTTGTGCGCCACGGATATCTGGCCGGTTTCTTCGGAAACGACTATCACAAGCGCATCGGTTTCTTCGGAAAGGCCCGCGGCCGCGCGGTGCCGCATCCCGCACGAGGCGAGATCGGGTTTCTGCGACAGCGGGAACAGGCAGTGCGCGGAAGCGAGCCTGCCCTTGCGCACCACGACCCCGCCGTCGTGCAGCGGCAGCGGAGGGGTGAAAAGCGAAACGAGGAGTTCGGGGCTTGGCTCGGCGTCGATCTTGACGCCGCCCACTTCATATCCGCGCAGCGATATTCCGCGCTCGAACGCGAAAAGCGCGCCAAGTCTCAGGCGGGACAGCTCCATGCAGCATTCGACGAACCTTTCCGCCGCGTTCAGCGTCGCGTCGCGTCCGTACGCGCCCGGCGTGCCGAAAAATTTGAGCGCGCCGATCGAAGCGAGCAGTCTGCGGATCTCCGGCTGGAATATCACGACGGACGTGAGCAGCAGGTACAGCAGAACGGATTGCAGGATCCGCGCAAGCACGTTGAAGTTGAAGAAATACGATATCGCGCCGACGGCCAGGGCGAATATGCCCACGCCCGCAAGAGCCTGACCGAAACGCGATCCGCGCGAAAGCCTCAGCACGGAGTAGAATATCAGGTAGAGGATTGCGACCTGCGTTATGTCGGCCGCGTCGAGATTGAAGTTCATTGCCGCCCTCCGTAAACGAGTTTGTCGGAGAAATCGAGAGCCTGCCGCGTTTCGGCGGCGTCATGCACGCGGAAGACGCCGGCTCCGGCGCGTCTTGCGGCGATGGCGGACGCAATGCCCGCCCCGAGGCGTTTCTTCGGATCCGGCTCGCCGCACGCCGCGCCGAGGAAACTCTTCCGCGACGTCCCGGCCATGAGCGGCGCGATCTGACACAACCCGGAGAGCCCGCGCAGCAGCTCCATGTCCTCGTCCGCGGATTTGCCGAATCCGAACCCCGGATCCACCGCGATGCACTCGCGCGCGGCTCCGCAGGCGATGACGCGGCGGACGGCCTCGCGCAGGAATCCGGCGGCGCGCTCGACGACCGTTCCGGGATCGCCCGCGCCTTCCGGCTTCCGCGCGGGAATGCCGTCCGACCATGTCGCGACGAATCCCGCGCCGCAGGCGGCCGCGGCGGCGGCGACAGGATCGCCTTCCGCGACTGGCGCGGGGCAGTTCACTGCAACCGCCCCGGCCGCGAGCGCGGCGCGCGCCGTCGCTTCGCGGCGCGTGTCGATCGAAACCGCGAATCCCTCGCCGGCGAGAATCTCGACGACCGGAATCGCACGCGCGCATTCTTCGTCTGCGGAAATCTCCGCCGCGCCGGGGCGCGTGGATTCTCCGCCGACATCCAGAATGTCCGCGCCGTCGCGCGCAAGCGCGCGCGCGAACGCGACGGCGGCGTCGCGCGAAGCGTGCTCGCCTCCGTCGCTGAACGAATCCGGCGTGACGTTCACTATTCCGGCGACGACGGCGCGTCTTCCGGTGTCGAAAATCCTGTCGCGGCAGCGCCAGATCATTTCGCCGCGTCCTCCTGCGGATCGTCCGCCGGAATTTCGCGCGCCCCGTCAGCCGGAGATTCCCGTCCGTCCTCTTCGTCCGGTTCTTCCTCCTTGCGCGGTTCTATGCCGAGCAGCGCGGCCGCGTCGCGCCCGTCGATCGTTTCTTTCTCGATGAGCGCGGCGGCGAGTTTTTCGAGTTTGTCGCGGTTTTCCTCGAGAATCTGGCGCCCTCGCGCGTAGGCGCCGTCGATCATGTTCCGCACTTCTTCGTCTATGGCGCGGGCGGTGTCTGGCGAGAAGGGCGGCGGCATGTATTCGCCGGAGAACTGCGGCGGTTCGAGAAGCGCCTGGAAGCCGAACTTCTCGCTCATGCCCCAGCGGCACACCATGTTGCGCGCAAGCTGCGTGGCCTGGGCGATGTCGGCCGATGCGCCGGTGGAAACCGCGCCCGTGAAGAATTCCTCCGCGATCCGCCCGCCGGTCAGCACTGCGAGTTCGTCGAGGAACTGGTCGCGCGTGCGGTTGTGGACGTCGTGGTCCGGCAGCGACATCGTCGCGCCGAGCGCGCGTCCGCGCGGAATGATCGTCACTTTGTGGAGGGGATCGGTGTTGGGCAGCAGGAGCTGCAGCAGGGCATGGCCGGATTCGTGCCACGCCGTCGTCTCGCGATCCTTCTTGGACAGCGCCATAGAGCGGCGCTCGCGTCCCCACATGACTTTGTCGCGCGCCTCTTCAAGCACGGCGTGCGTCACGCCGTCGAGCGATTTGCGGGCGGCGAGCAGCGCGGCCTCGTTCAGCAGGTTTGCGAGATCGGCGCCGGAGAATCCGGGCGTGCCGCGGGCGATGCGCTTGAGGTCGGCGTCGGGCGCGAATTTGATTTTTTTTGAATGAAGCTCCAGTATTTTTTCGCGGCCTTTCAGGGAGGGAAGATCGATCATGATCTGGCGGTCGAAACGGCCGGGGCGGAGAAGCGCCGGGTCGAGCACGTCGGGGCGGTTTGTGGCCGCAACGATTATCACGCCGTCGTTCGTCTCGAAACCGTCCATTTCCACGAGCATCGCGTTGAGCGTCTGCTCCTGCTCGGAATGGCTGCCGGAAAGATAGCCTCCGGCGGAAGAGCGCCGCTGGCCGACGGCGTCGATCTCGTCGATGAACACTATGCAGGGCTTGTGCTTCTTCGCCTGGTCGAACATGTCGCGCACGCGGCTCGCGCCCACGCCCACGAACATTTCAACGAAGTCGGAGCCGGAAATCGAGAAGAACGGGACGTTGGCCTCTCCTGCAATGGCCTTGGCGAGAAGGGTCTTGCCGGTTCCGGGCGGCCCCACGAGCAGGACGCCCTTGGGTATGCGGCCTCCGAGCGCGCGGAACTTGCCCGGGTTCTTGAGGAATTCGATGATCTCCTGGACCTCTTCGCGCGCCTCGTCCACGCCCGCGACATCGGCGAACGTGGTCTTGCGGCTTTCTTTTTCGAGAAGTTTCGCGCGCGATTTCCCGGCGCCGAACGGCCCGCCGCCGCCGCGCATCGGGCGCAGGAATATAAACCAGAAAACGAGGAAGAAGAGGCCGAACATCACGATTTCGCGCAGTATCGGTCCGAAGAGCGACGGCTTGCGCTCCTCGACCGGACAGCTGATGCCGTGTTCGTCGAGGAATCTGTTCAGGTTTTCGTTCTCGCCCGGGATGAGATTCACGCGGAACGGCGCGGAAAGGCGGTCCTCCCCGCCGCCATCGGCGAACAGACCGGCCGGGACCGGGCCGGACGCAGAATCGCCGGATTTCGCGCCGTCCTTCACGCGCAGGCCGCCTGCGATGTAGGAGCTTCCGGACTCCATGTCGCGCACGCGTTTCACCACAAGCGAAGCGGTGTTCGACGATGCGAACTCGCGGAACTCCGCGAACGACATCATTTTCAGGTCGCCCGCTTTGTCCTGCGGATTCCAGAACCATGTCCAGAGGAGCGCTGCTACGAGGAGAAAAGCGGCGAACACCGCCCAGGGAGAACGCGGCTGCGGCTGTTTTCCGGGGGTCTGCGGCTTATTGGGCGTATTTTTGTCTGAATCGGGAAATTGCATGATTGCAAGTATATATTCCCTTCGCCGTTCAATCAAGAACGAGTTGCCCGGTTTGCCATAATAATGCGCACCCTGGTACAGTGGCCAGATTCAGCTCTTGTTTCGCACAAGCGCGATATCCTCGAACGAAAGCGCAGCACTGCCGATTTCGACCTCCGCCGTCACGCCTGCCGGCGTTCCGCGA
>CACYEO010000075.1 GCA_902773475.1 uncultured bacterium
GGCGGAAACAGCACGAAGATCTGGAGCAAAGGCTACAAAGACGCGCGCGAATACTTCGAAGATCTCTTCGACGTCAAGAACTCCACGAACCCCGCCAAGCAGAAGCCCTACATCGACCAGGACATCGACGTTCTCTGGGGCTACGGCGTCGCCGCTCCGGAAGATCCGAACGAGCTGACGGAAGACAACATCATGTGGTGCATCGGCGCGAATCTCCAGGATTCCTATCCCGACATCCTTCCCGTGCTCATCACGCGCAACGTGGACTGCTCGCAGCTGCTCATCAAATACCAGGGCACCGACGATTCGGACATCAGCGTAGGCGTGGACAACGGCGCGGAATATGACGAACCTTTCGGATCGAAAGGTCTTGTCATGGTGCTCAAGAGCGGCAGCACGCTTTCCATCGAAAGCCTGACCGAGGCCAACTACGAAGGCATCTACAACAAGCGCGCTTTCGACATTTCCAACCCCGGCGGCAACCGCGAGCAGTTCTGCTACCTCACGCCGTCGAAGAAGGTGACCTGCACGACCAAGTGACGCGCACCGCGCGCCGCACGAAAAAGCCGCCGGTCTCCCGGCGGCTTTTTTTGACGGAAGGCCGCATCGCAGATGAAATACGTTTCCGTGGCGCTCGACCTTGCGCTCGACAAACCGCTCGCATACGCCGTGCCGCCCGCGCTCGAGGGGGAGGTGGCGACGGGACAGCTCCTCCGCGTTCCCCTGCGCGGCAGGGCCGCAAGAGGCTTCGCGCTCGAAATCCTCGACCATGCCCCCGACGGAGTTCCGCCGGAAAAGATAAAAGCCGTTCTGTCTATCGAAGACCCCGTCCCGTTTTTCAGCAAGCCGCTTCTCGACCTTGCAAAATGGATAGCGGACTACACCGCGTCCCCTGTGGAGACGGCTCTGCGCGCGGCGATTCCGGCGGCGGTGCTCAAGCGCGACGCGCGTCCGCGCGAGCAGCTGTTTGTGGAACCTGTCGAAAATCCCAAATGCGAAGATCCTTCCACTCCAAAACGCCGCAGGCTTCTCGAAGACATCCGCCGCGTGGGGGGAGGATGGCTCCAGCAGCTTTCAAAGGAGTTCGACGTTGCGCCGTCGCTTTTCAAAGCCCTCGCCAAATCCGGGCACATCTCGATCGCCCCGCGCGAACGCAGGCGCAATCCGCTTGAAGGCCGCACGATCCTGCCGTCCAAACCGCTCCCGCTGAACGCCGAGCAGTCCGCCGCCCTTGAAACGATACGCAATTCCAAACGCCCCGTTCTTCTGTACGGAGTGACGGGTTCCGGCAAGACCGAAGTGTATCTGCAGGCCATAGCCGGCATTCTCGCCAAGGGGGGAGGCGCTATAGTGATGGTGCCGGAAATCGCCCTCACGCCGCAGACCGTCCGTCGCTTCGCATCGCGTTTCGGAGAAACCGTGGCGGTGCTGCATTCCGCCCTGTCGCCCGGCGAGCGCTACGACGAATGGCGGCGCATAAGGCGGGGGGAGGCGCGCGTGGTCGTGGGGCCGCGGTCTGCGGTGTTCGCCCCGGTCGCGAACCTCGGCTTGATCGTAGTGGATGAAGAACACGATTCTTCGTACAAGCAGGACGAAACGCCGCGCTACAACGCACGCGACACGGCGCTTGTTAGGGCGCGGCTTGAAGGCGCCGCCGCAGTGCTCGGCTCCGCCACGCCGTCGCTTGAATCGTGGCTGAACGCCAAGAACGGCAAATTCACGCTCGCGCGCATTCCGCACAGGGTGCGCGGCAATCCGATGCCGCCGGTGCGGCTTGTCGACATGAACGAAGAAGCGCGCCGCACGGGATTCGCGCCGCTGTTTTCGTCCGAACTTCTCGAAGCCATAGGAAAGCGGCTCGGTTCCGGCGAACAGACCATACTGTTTTTGAACAGGCGGGGATTTTCACGTTCGCTCGCGTGTCCCGCCTGCGGACACGTGGAAAAATGCCCGGCGTGCGATCTTGCCTACACATGGCACAAGGCGGACGACTGCCTGCGCTGCCACATCTGCGGCGGATGGAAACGCACGCCCGCGTCCTGTCCGGAGTGCGGATGCGGCGAACTCAAGCGCGCAGGCGCCGGGACGCAGCGCGCCGAATGCGCTTTGCGCAAATGCTTCCGCCATGCGCGCATCCTGCGCATGGACGCCGATTCCGTCGCGCGCAAAAACTCGCACGACGACATACTGGCGGAATTCCGCGCAGGCCGCGCGGACATACTCCTCGGGACGCAGATGATAGCGAAAGGCCTGGACTTCCCGAACGTCACGCTTGTCGGCGTTTTGAACGCAGACATATCGCTGAACCTGCCGGATCCGAGAGCGTCGGAACGCACGTTCCAGCTGCTTGCGCAGGTCGCGGGAAGGGCGGGGCGGGCAGAACTGCCGGGGGAGGTGTACGTGCAGACATTTTCGCCTGAGGCTCCGCCTGTGGCCGCTGTCGCCAGAGGATGCGATTTCGAGCCGTTTGCGGAAGCCGAGCTTTCCGTCCGCAGGGAATACGCCTTTCCCCCGTACATGAAAATGGCCGTCCTTACGGTGCGCTCGGAAGATGAATCCAAGGCCGCCGCCTGGGCGGAATACTATTCAAAGGCGCTGGCGGCCTTCGCCGGGAAAAACAGCGCGCTCTCCATGAACGTTTCGGACGCTTCGCCGTCGGCGCTGGCCAAAGCCGACAACCGTTTCAGAATGCAGGTGACGGTGCGCGCGCCGAAGAACTCTTCGATCGTGGCCGCGTGGAAATGGATACGGGACTCCAGCCGCCCGCCGGCGGACGTACGCGCGTCCATAGACATCGACGCGCTGGACTTCCTTTGACGCCAGGCCTGCGGCGGCCTACGGCCAACGCATTAAAAGCCGATTTTTCTCCTTTGGGGCCCCTGAATCGTTTTGAATGCGTTGGAAACGTCTCA